>CAMSGF010000024.1 GCA_947058225.1 uncultured Eubacteriaceae bacterium | reverse complement strand
TTTAAGTACTTTTTTGTATACATTGAATTTATAATAATAAGAAATAAAAAACACTCTCTTTTGCAAATTTATAGCATAGGGAGTGTTTTTTGATGTTTGGGGAAAGAGCTATAAGGTAGATATTTTATAATTATGAAATAAGAAGAAGTTAGTATGTTAAAGAAGTGTAAAGTTAATATGTGTGAGGATATTTTAATATGCTATATATTTAAACGGTATGTATGTGAATGTTGTTACAATATTTGGATGTTGTTTAAATTTAATTTGGCTTTTTTATAAAAATTTTTAAGTCTTTTAAATTTTTTATATATAGAGCATAGTTTAATGATTAATTAAAAACATATATTTTGTGTTTTATTGCATTAAAAAAGAATCAATATTAATATTTAAATTTAGAAAAAAATATTTCTTTTAGGGGAAATGTTTGGAGATATTATATTGTTTCTATATGATTTGTATTTGATAATAATATTTTTTGCTGTGTTTAATTGAAATGTAAATAATATTTATAAATTATTAAAATCTATTCTTAAAATTAAGCGTAGTTTAGTATATGTATTCAATTAAATTAATAGTATGTAAAAAAGAATATTGTTAAATATTAATTATTATTATCATTTTGAGTTATTTTTAGATATTGTTTTTTTGTGTAATTCTTTTTTTGTTCGTTTATTTCCAAATTTACCATTATATTTACTTTGTATTGTTTGCTTTTTGACAGATGTCTGTAGTTTTCCAAAAGAGCTTTTTCCTGAACATTTAAGTCTTTATGTGAAATAGGTTTTTTTTCTGTTACATTGTCATCAACTAAGTAGTCCAAACTGCAATCAAAAAAGGAAGAAAGTTTTTTTAATGTGGATAACTTTATATTGTCTGTTCCCTTTTTATAAAAGCCTATTATTGTTGTATATGGGATTCCACTAGCTTTTGCAAGTGTGCTTTTATTCAATTTTTTTTCTTTCATTAAATTATCAAGTTTATCCAATATAACCATTTCTATCGTTTCTTTGTTTAAATAATGTTTCTTTTATATTGATTATTATATGTTAAAAGACAGTTTTTGTAAAGTGAAGATGTACCCTATAACGTGTATTTTTAGGATGAAAATCTTGACATAGTACCCTGTAAAGAATATAATTTAGTTAAAATTACCCTATAACATAGAAAGGTGAGAAAAAATGTTTCCCAATTTGAATGCAGAGCTTGCAAGATTTGGTATATCTAAAAGAACTTTGGCAAAAGGGCTTAAGATGAATTATTACACTCTAAAAAGCAGAATGAACGGAAAAAGCGATTTCAAGTGTATTGAAATGCGTTTAATAAAAAGAACTTTTTTCCCTAATTTGACGATAGATTATTTGTTTGCAACAGAAGATGAAATAGAAAAGAATTGTAGGAACTATGAAAAATAATATGTTTACAAAAATTAATCAAAATTTATATATCAATAACAGATATAGCAAATGTTACATAAAAATGAAATCATTCTTTATATACAAGATAGAAAACATGATTAAAAAAGTCTGTGTTTTTCTTGGGGGGGGGGTAGCTTTCATTGAAAAAAGATATGATTTTATTTCCTATAAACGTTATTTGTTTATAAAGATAAAAAGCAGAAACGATAGACTGAAAAGTATTAAAAGAAATATAAAATGCATGCCTTTTTAAAAGAAATCTTACTTAAAAGTTCCTTTATTTTTGGCTAGAACATTAAGGAGGAATTCACATTGTATAAAAGAAAAAATATAAGATGGAATAAAATAATTACCTTGTTGTTGTGTTTTGTATTATTTGCTAGCGTTATTTTTTCTGAGATTAATCCATATAAGCTACAAGCTGCAAATGATATGCAGGTTGAGGGGAGTATAAAAGATATTGACGTAAGTGACGTGATAGATAAAGATATGGATATTTTACAGGATACTGATAAAACAGATGAAAAACCTGGATATGAAAACGAAGGAGATAAGAAAGAGGATAATACACAAGACATTGTTAACGGTATTGAACAAGAGGTAAAAAAGGAAACAGAAACGGTTGTCTTATGGGAGTGGTCTAAAGATAATGATATTGAATTTACTTATGATAAGAAAAATAAATTGTGGTATCTTTCCGTTCCTGCAAACGAGTTGGACGAGGCAACTAAAATTACGAGAGATAATGTGCAGTTACAGATGCTTGGTGTAAAAGTTGATGTTACTCTGCAAGGTAAAAAACAAGAACAAATACAGTTCTTGTCGTGGAATTGCGATACGATTCCGAAAAAGGGAACATATAAGGGAGTTTATAAAATAGAGGCATCTTTGCCTGAAGAATATGTGCTTGCAAAAGATGTTCCGGATATTTTTATTGAATTAAGGGTAGGAGTGGAAAAAGCAAAAGAAACTGCGACTTTTCCCGGAACGAGAACCCAGTTTAAAGATGCAAAAGAGCTTGATGATGCGTTGGAATCTCATAAAGCAACAGCTGTCAACCCGGAAAATGTAACTGTCAATTTGTTTGATTACGGCGTTAATCAGCCTGTTTCGCAAGGGGGGTCTTACAGCGACCTTTTAGAAAAAAACAATAAAAATACAGCCGGTATAAACGGAGCGGATGAAAATTCATATAATTTTGGAATTAATAACAACCGTCTGTTGACATTTGGAGACAGTATGATTCATGCGGGATTTTGGAATTTGGGGGCAGGGGCCGGAAGACCATGGGCTAAAAGAAATACCAATATGAAAAATATTGTAAATAAAACCCTTGGAGATGATGGATATCCTAATATTAATATGAGTGAGGCGGTAAAAGACCAAACAGGTATTAATTTAACAAGGGATAATGATATTTGGGGGATTAATGTTGCTGAAAAGGATAATGGAACAAGAGCAGATGGGATGAATCTTTCTTCGGGAGTTTTAAGTAGGGCAGGAGGAATTCAAAATGCAGATAAAACGTGGGATACGAGTAAGATTGACTCTTCCCTTAATTATCTTTTTGACCCTACAAAAACAAGTGAATATAAAAGCGCATATAAAAACATAAAAGGCTTATTCCAAATGGATGATGCGGGGTATTATTACTATTATGCCAGAAAAAATTTTGCTGAATTGGATACGAGTAAGGTTTCCGAAGGTAGTGATGGGGCATTTAACTTATATGAGGGAGCTGCTATGTGGCGCACAGACGGTGGATATTCACAAACCGGAGGAACTGCCGGAACTGACAGTGAAACGGGGAATTTCAACGGGGATATGAGCCTTGGGAATTTTTATCCTTTTAATACTGCCAGACAGGTTTTTGATTCAATGGATGAAAATAATCGATTGACGAGCAGTACAAAAACTCTTTCAAATGACGGAGGTACAAACAGAGACCCTGAATTTAACCCGTCAAAACCTGCCGATGCGAAAAAAAATCAGGCGACAGGAGAAGAATTTTATATAAATCACCATATAGGTATGTCTGTGAATATGAATTTCAGACAACCTGTCGGTGGCGTTATAAACAGTGGAGCATTAGGTAAAAGACCGATGACATTCCAGTTCTCCGGGGACGATGATGTATGGGTATTTATTGACGGAGTGCTTGTTCTTGATTTTGGTGGAATACACAGTGAGCTTTATGGCACGATTAATTTTCAAACAGGAGAAGTAAACACAGGGCAAAGTTGGAGAACAGGGGGAAAGTTTCCCGATGAGATAAGCGGAGATTATCCCGGAGTGACGGAAAGAACAACTATTAAAGATTGTTTTATAGCTGCGGGGAAAAGCATAAATAATGCTGATTGGAGGGGAAATACTTTTGCCAGCAATACCTCTCATGAAATAAAAATGTTTTATTTGGAAAGAGGAAATTATGATTCAAGTCTTGCTTTGAAATTTAACCTACAGCCACTGTTGCCACAAGAAGTCAAAAAGGTGGACCAAAACGGTGAGCCTCTCGGTGATGTGGAATTTAAGATGCATCCTGCAGAGCTTACAAATGCAGGTGATTCGGATGGTATTCATTGTGCAAATGTTATTGGCAGCGATAATCAGACGAGATACATAAAAAAAGCTAATGATAATATACTTGCGACTCTTAAAACAGATGCCGATACGGGTAGGGCACAGTTTTATGAAAATGTAGATGAGGGAAAACTTTATAATTTTGCAGATAATTATTATTCAGATACGAACGGAAGATTTTATATTTTGGAAGAAACGAAAACCCCTGATGGTTACAGACCTTCGCCGATTCCTATTGTGCTTGAATTTAATCCTGAAACAACTATGCTTTCTGTTGCAAACAGATGGCAAACGGGAGCATATGCGAGCTTTAATTCTTATATTTTGGGCACCAGCACATTAAGCTATGCACAATTTGATGAAAGTTCTTCAGAAATAAAACCGACAACCAACAGGGTTGATGCCGTTCAGCAAAGGGACGGTTTGGTATGTGCTTTCCCAATGCTTTATCAGCAATCATCAGGAAAGTGGGAAGCTGCATATGGTGATAACACTGAAGGCTTTCACACATGGACACCTGCTGACAGAACGGCAAAAGAATGGAGAAATGCCGCACTTCATGCGATTTTATATCAATGCTCGGGTGAAAAAAATCCAAGCTGGTTTTTGGAATATGACACAAATGAAAAAAGACTTCGTGGAACATTGACAGATTTGCCGGGGCGTGCAGACAGGTATTTGTTAAATAATCCTGATGGGGATATGCGTATGGTTTACGCAATTATAACAAAGGAAGGTCTTGCTAAGCTTGGAATCAGCGGTGGAACGAGCGAAGAAAAATATAATCAGCTAAAGCAGTATATTGATAGCAAAGGTGGAGGCAGTGTGGGTGTCGATGCGGCAGTATCAAGGTTAAATCTTGTGGGTGATATAGGTGTAAGAGATTTCAGCTTATTAAATATAGATGAATTTAACAGAGATTTTCGTTCGCTGATTTATATTCCAAACGAACAAAGGGAGCTTCGTGTGCAAAAAGTTGACCAAGATGGAACGGGGATAAACGGAGCAGAGTTTGGATTGTTTGATTCGTCGAACAAACAGGTTGCCACAGGAAGAACTGCTCAGATAGACGGACAGGACGGGGTGTTGATTTTTACTCCAAAGCCTGTTATGACCGGTGGGAGTGTTAAAAATGGATATTCCGAGATGAGGTGGGTAAATAATCGCGGTGAAGACCATTATTATCTTAAAGAAACAAAAGCCCCTGTAGGATATAAAATTAATGAAACCAAAATTCCTATTATAGTGGGGATTTATTCCATATATGCAGATGCCGGTGTGGCAGACGATGGGGTTAGCGTTATGGCGGGGGTTGGTAAATTGGCACAGACGATGACAAAATATGCAAGTGACGGAGATGTCAATATCACTCTTAGGGATATTTCAGCCATTGGGCAAACGCAAAAAAGCGGAATGTTTTCTCTGACAGGCTGGCAGGATATCAAGCTTGACGGTACAGGGATAAAAAGGCAGATGAATCTTCATTATGGCATAAATGCGGTGGTAGATTACGGACTTCACGACCAAGACGGAGGAAAGAATTTAAGACCGTTTTTTGTAACGGACACAGGCTTTATCAGAGCGAGGGTCGTGCAAAACTACGAAGCATTGTCAGGCAATGGATATCATAGCAGTGAAGAAAACAATGCAAATAAAGATGATATAGGGGATACGGATATTACAAGTCTGTTTTCACTTTTAAATACTGTGGTTGTGACAGATAAAACGACAAAAGATACAAAAACGGGAGAACTTACAATTCGTAAAACAGTAACAGGAAATAATATCACAGACGCAGACTATAACAGAAATTTCAATTTCAGTGTTGATTTTGTCGGAACAGGCGATAAAAAGTTTTATTTCTATGGTACGGATAAATCAGGGTATGTTAAAAGCGGGGATGTAATTCCGCTTCATCACGATGAAAGCATAACGATTTTGGGTCTTCCCGAAGGAACGAGATTTACAGTAACAGAACAAGATGAAAGTTCAAACGGGTGGTATGTTACTCCAAAACGAGGCAAATTTGACGGAGTTATAAAAGCTCAGGATGTTTTTATCGCATCCTTTACAAACAGGAGAACGGTTAATGAGCCAACAGGGAACTTAACTATTAATAAAACCGTAACGGGAACAGAGGGCAGTCAGGATGATGTATTCCACTTTAAGATAAATCTTACAGATAAAAACGGAGTGGAATTGACAGATTATTACAGTTATACGGGAGATTATGATAATGTGGGGCAGATTAAAAGCGGAGATACTGTTGCCATAAAGGGAACAGGGTCTGTTACGATTTTGGAACTGCCTGTCGGTACAAAATACTCTGTTAGTGAAGTAGAGGAAAATAAAAACGGATATAGCACAACAGTGACAAATCCTGACGGTGTGATATCGGGAAATGCCACTTCAGAAGTATCTTTTAACAATAATAAAGATAAAAAAGAAGATATAACTGTGAGAAAAGAATGGATTTTGGATGATGGCAGAAAAATGGCAGATTCTGTTACGGCAGTGCTTTATAAGGACGGAGAAAAGTATGATTCCAAAATTTTAAGTGCAGATAATAAATGGACATATACATGGAAAGGCTTGGTTTCAACAGCTAAATGGGAGGTTAAAGAAGAGGATATTCCTAATGGATTTACTTGCAACATTAAACAGGATGATAACGGAGTATTTGTTATAACTAATAATGATACTCCGCTTCCTCCCACGCCAACGCCTAATAAGACAAATGTATCTGTAAGAAAAAACTGGATATTAGATGATGGAAGAAAGCAACCGGAATATATAACAGCGGTGTTATATAGAAATGGGAAGAGATTTGATTCTAAAAGATTAAATGACCAAAACGGCTGGTATTATATATGGACAGATTTAGATGCAGATGACAAATGGGAAGTAAAGGAAGAGAATATACCAAAGGGCTTTACAAGTGAAATTAAAGAAGAATCAAAAGGAACTTTTATCATCACGAACAATGACAAGCCTTATAACAAAAATAATAAACCTGCAAACAATAAAACACCTGAAATTAAGGATAAAAAATTGCCGCATACGGGTATGGATTGGTGGAGTGTATGGGTATTATGTGCGGTGGGAGTGTGTTTAATCTCGATGGGAATATGGAGGCAAAAGAGAGAGAATGATAAAAAGTAAACATCTGATTATAGGAGGGATGCTGATACTTACAGCATCCCTTTGCTTATTTTTTAACAATATTTTTGAAAGCTATAATGCGCTCCAAAGTGCACAAAAAGTGACTAAGCAATGGGATGATGCGGTAAAAAAAGGAAATTTTAAGAAAAAAGAGATGCAAAGTGTGTTAATTGACGGAAATTTTTATATCGGAAAGATTAAGATTTTACCTTTAAAGCTTACACTGCCTGTAATGAAAGACTGGAGCTATGATAACTTAAAGAAAGCCCCCTGCCGTTACAGTGGGTCTTTATACAAAAACAATATGATTATTATGGCTCATAATTATAGGGGGCATTTTGGTAGGCTCTATAAATTAAAAAGGGGTGATGACATTTTGTTTGAGGATGTGAGGGGAGATAGATTTTATTATAAGGTGGATGAAGTTGAAACATTATCTTCCGATGATGTTGATGAGATTGAATTGGGAGATTTTGATTTGACGTTGTTTACCTGCACTGTCGGTGGAAGAAATCGTGTTGTGGTGCGTTGCTTTGAGGTTAAGGCTAATGAAAATAATTTAAAATAATATAAAAATGCTTTTAACATTATGTTAAAAGCATTTTGTGTGAGAGATATTCCCTCTTTTCATTCCCGCATAAGCAGATATTCTTTCCCCGCACTATAACAGATGCAAGTATAGCTTTTGCTCCTGAATAGTCAGATACCTCTCATTTAGGCAATTAAATCTTTTGAATAAATAGTCCCTATCTTTGCATAAACAGATATTATGAGTTTTTTATTTTTCTTTTTTTCTTTGAAGATATTGCTTCTATTTCCAAAGTTTTAGGGTTTAAAATATATATGTCTTTATTCTTTTTGGTGGCATAATTTATGGTTTGAAAAGTACCGCCTCTTTTTACATTTTCATTAAATATTACAAAAATGATACTACAGTTATCAACTATGTATCTGTTTCTTTTTAGCATACAACCCTCAGTATACGGACCGTATTTGTAATCTGACGGCTCACATTCCTTTAAAACTTCTTTGTATTCCCTTTTTTGCTCCTCTTTCCATTTTAAATCTTGCTTTTCACAAGGGATAACCGAATATATTTTTATATCGGCGTTGTGCTCTTCCCTATACTTAATAATTCTCTTTGCAATCATCAAATCGGCACCGATAGGCATTCCGCACAGAAAAGATTTTACACCGCGAATTTTTATCAAATATTTCAAAACAAAGTCTATTTTTTCATTTAATAATTCAATTTTTTTATTATCATAGTGAATAATATTTCTATTTCCCGTTAGTCCACAGGTTTTTTCAGTTTTCTTCTTTTTCAAGGATTAATTTTGCTATATCCATTGTTAATGTTCGTTGTTTAGATGTCATTTTATTAAAAAGATTTCCAAATTCATCATAGATTATATTCCAATTTCCATTTGAAGAATCTGATAATAGATAATTAATACTTGTATCAAGAACTGCTGCTATCGCATATAAAGTTTGCAGTCCTACAGATTCAGTATTGTTTGTTTCAATATTAGACCAATATTTAGTTGTAATACCTACTTTTTCTGAAGCTTGTTCTTGTGTAAGACCTACTTCCAACCTTCTTTTACGAATACGTTGACCGATTTTTTTGTAATTTATATTGATTTTTCTTTCGCAATGTTTTCAATTACAGGAACGTATTTTGCATTAAACGGAC
>CAMSGF010000023.1 GCA_947058225.1 uncultured Eubacteriaceae bacterium | reverse complement strand
TCAAAACCCTACCTTTTTAAAGTTCAGGCGAATTTCATTCGCCTGTCAGTGAAATGCATAGCATTTCACCCGCCGCCCCTCCACACAATCCATCATCATAGCAAATATTCTAAAAAAACATTACAATACTCAAAAAAATAAAAAAGCAGATAAAAAAATTTCACCTACTCATTTTAATCTTTTATAATTTTTTGTATTCAACACACTCCAAACATAAACCCTATTTCCCATACACAAACTCAAGCTTTACTCTATCCGCCCTAAAATAAACCTTTGAATATTCATATGCCACTTCATTTTGCTCATACATAACGTCTTCAATCAAAAGAATCGGAAAACCTTCCTCCACATCCAATAACTTCGCATCTTCGCTATTTACTCCAAGAGCTTGAAGTGTTTCTATAACCTTAGTCTGCTTAACACTGTATTCACTTTCCAATATATCGCAAAGCTGATTTTTCTCAAGGTCATATTTTTCCAACCCCTCGCACCTCTTATACGGAACGTAGGAATAATGAAGGCTTATGGCTTCTCCTTTTAAAAATCTGAGCCTTTTTATAAATAAAATATTACTTCCCTCTGAAACGGAAAGCACTTTGCTCAAATGAAAATCTGCCTTAATCTTCCTTTTTTCTATTATCTTCGTCTTTGTTTCATATCCCATCTCTTCAAGCTGCTCCCTAAAACCCATATATGCAAGAGATTTTGTCTTTATCTTCGTGTTGCTGACATACGTTCCCTTCCCCGAAACCCTGTATAAAACCCCCTCATTTACCAAATGATTGCACGCACTTCGAATGGTTATCCTGCTTATTCCATACATCTTTGCAAAATCCGCCTCGCTTGGCACCTTAAAATCAGGACCCCACTTCCCACTTGCTATATTGCCTTTAATAATATCCTCAAGCTGCTTATACATAGGTATAGGATTATTTTTATCTAAATTACCCATTTTCACCCTCCAGTTCCATAATTTCCTTTAATGCCATAGCAGTTCCTATCTTTGAATGTTCATATGTAAGTCCGCCTTGCTGATAAACGATATAAGGCTCTCTTATAGGTGCATCTGCACTCAGTTCAATCGAAGAACCTTCGATAAAATTGCCCGCTGCCATAATTACTTTATCATCATATCCCGGCATATCCCAAGGATACGGCTCAACAAAACAGTCCACTGCACATGCCTTTTGTATCCCAAGGCAATACGCCTTTATCTTCTCTTCACTGCCAAGTTCAACAGCCTGAATTATATCACTTCTCTTATCTTCTACCTTTGGAAAAACATTGTATCCGAGATTTTCAAAAACTTTAGCCGTAAGAACCGCCCCCTTTATCGCCCCGCTGACCACCTTTGGTGCCATAAATAACCCCTGCGTATACGAACGAATAACCCCAAGATTCGGCCCAACCTCAAATGCAATGCTTGGAGAAGATAACCTTGCAGCCACCTTTTTCATATTTTCTTCATCTCCTGCTATATACCCACCCGTTGAAACAAGCCCGCCTCCCGGATTTTTTATTAAAGACCCTGCTATTAAATCAGCCCCAACCTCCAACGGCTCCTTTTTTTCAATAAATTCTCCATAGCAGTTGTCCACCATAACGATTATATCTTCTCTTATACCCTTTATAAATTGGACAGCCTCTTCAATCTTTTTAATCGTAAGTGCCTTTGTGTCCTTATACCCACTCGAACGCTGAATAAAGACAGCTTTTACACTCTCATCTATCTTTTCCCTGACCTTTTCGAAATCTACATTCCCGTCATCTTTTAAATCAACCTTGTCATACTTTATTCCAAAATCCATTAAAGAACCGAGATCCTCCCCAAGATTATTCACCCCAATCGTTGCCAGTATGGTATCATACGGATTTCCCGTAATACTTAAAAGAGTGTCATTTGGGCGGAGAACACCCTGAAGCATAAGACTTATTGCATGTGTTCCGCTTACAATCTGCGGTCTTACAAGACAGACTTCAGCTCTAAACACATCGGCATATATCCTCTCGCACACCTCTCTCCCCTCATCACCGTACGCATACCCCGTACTTTCACTAAAGTGCCTGAGTGCAAGACGGTTATCCTGCATAGCCTTTAAAACCTTATATTGATTGCACTCACAAACCTTATCAATCTCCTTAAATCTGTCCTTTATGCTCTCTTCTGCTTTATCCACAATTTTTAAGGCACTTTCTAACTCCATTTTATATCTCCCTTTATTACATCTAATAAATCTTTTGTATCTTCAAAACTAATTTTCCCTACGTTTTTTCTTCTTTCAGAATTATACCAAGTGTACTGCCTCTTTGCAAAATGTCTTGTATCACGCTTTATAATGTATATAGCTTCTTCAAGCGAACACCTGCCCTTTAGATAATCGATAATTTGCTTATATCCAAGTGAATTCATCGAAGAATACCTCTCATCATAACCTTGTTTAAGTAACCCCTCCACTTCTTCGATAAGCCCGCTTTCTATCATAACATCTACCCTTTTATCAATTCTTTCATACACCTTTTGTCTGTTCGCATTTAAAAAATAATAGTAGGTATTCTCAAATCTGAATTTGTTATTTCTTCTATCTATTTCGCTTTTTTTAATTCCCGTATTTTTATAAATTTCTATCGCCCTTATAACTCTTTTTACATTATTTTCGTGTATTTTTTCTGCACTTTCACTGTCAATTCTCTCCAATATACTGTGCAAAAAGCCTTTCCCTTTTGTCTTATAAATATCCTCTAACTCTTTTCTTACATTTTCATCAAATTTAGGAAAATCATAAGAATCGTACATAAGAGAATCTGTATATAACATACTCCCTCCGACAACTATAACATCTTTACCTTTTTTAAATATCTCATCTACATAACAAAGAGCTTTTTCCAAAAATAAATTCACATTAAAATCAATATTAGGGTCTACTTCATCTATCATATAGTGCTTAATGCCGCACATCTCTTCCTTTGTCACTTTGGCCGACCCTATATCGAGTCCTTTATACACCTGAACTGCATCAGTGGATATAATTTCAGCGTCTATTTCCCCTGCAAGCTTTACGGCAAGTGAACTTTTCCCGCTGGCTGTCGGTCCTGCAATAGCTATAACCTTTCCCATAATCACACTCTCTTAAACATTTTGAGGAAATATTTTTTATAAACCTTTGAAACAGTAGGCCTTGAGTGAGGACACGTAAAAGGATTTGTCGTATTTTTAAGCCTTTTTAATATTTCAATCACTCCCTCATAATCTACAAAATCTTTTCCCCTAACCGCACTGTGACACGCACACTTAATGAGCAGTTCATCCCTTTTTGTTTCAACATCGAAGATATTTTTCTTAAGTGCATCGAGTATAGATAACACTATGTCTTTCGCACTGGATAAATCAAAATCGGATGGAATCTGCCTAATCACGATACTGTTTTTTGAAAACTCATCAATTTCAAACCCAAGCTTTTTAAATATATCTATATTATTAACACACAAATCTTTTTCTAAAACCGACACATCTAAAATAATAGCATTTAATAACGGCTGCATATTAAGCTTATTGTCTTTATACTTCTTTAAAAATTCATCATACAAAACCCTCTCATGTGCCGCATGCGTATCTATTATATAAAGTTCCTCCCCCATCTCAAACATCGCATATGCACTAAAGACCATTCCGCAAAATTTCATCATGATTATTTTGTCAAATATCGATGTATCAATTATATTCTTCTTAAATTCATCTTTTTCTTCTGCTTTATCATCGTTTGCTGAAATCTCTTTTCTTCTTTTTACATATTCTTTATACAGTTCATCATTATCATCTATAATAACCGTATCATCTTTTAAAGCGCTTTCTTTTACATATTCTCCATTTATATCGTATGAAATATTATTTTCCTTATCAAAAGATGAATCATATTCATTTGAAACATACGATGAAACCTGCTCTATTACAACCTGATTTCCATCATCTGTTACATCTTCATCTTCGCCTACGTATAAATCTTTTTTACTTAAAGGAACTTCAGCTAAATTTATAGAAGAATAAAGTGCCTCTTTTATCGCCTCACATATAAGCATCACAATAAGAGTTTCACTCCTTAGTGAAATTACTGTCTTTGACGGGTGAACATTTACATCCGTCATATTAAGCGGAAGTGTTATATAAAGCACATAACTGATTTTCTTTGAAAATTTCCCATACTCATCCTTATAAACCTGACTTATACCTCTTGAAATGGCAGGACACTTTACATATCTGCCGTTTATAATGAGTATACTTTCCTCAATTTGTTTATCTATATAATTAGCAGAAAGCGTAACACCGCTTACTGTTACGGGATAATCTTCATACTCCACATCAATCATCTGCTTCGTATACTCTTTTCCAAGAATCGAAGTTATGGTATTTCTTATATTTCCATCCCCTGAGGTTACAAAAAGATTTTTATCATCACTAATCATACTAAAGGAAATACCGGGGTTTGAAATGGCAAGCTTTGAAACCAAATCAATACAGCTTAACGCTTCCTTTCTCTCACTTTTCATATTTCTGTATCTTGCTGGAACATTATAAAATAAATCGGCAACTGTGATTTTAGTCCCCCTGTTTGATGGGATACTTCCCCTTTCTGTGACCTTTCCCTGCTTTATTTTTGCCTTTATCGCAGTTTGCATATTATCCGTCTTTGTGATAATCTCCACATTACTCACAACCGATATACTAAATAAAGCCTCTCCCCTAAACCCAAGTGTGGAAATATTTGAAAGAGAATCAAGGTTTTCTATTTTGCTTGTGGCATTTTTCGTAAAGGCAAGCTCAACCTGCCTTTCATCTATCCCCTCCCCATCATCTTCAACGTGAATATACTTCTTCCCTCCCCCTTTTATAACCACATTTATTTTTTTACTTCCCGCATCAATCGAATTTTCAATAAGCTCTTTTAATACACTGTACGGAGCAATGACAACTTCCCCTGCGGCTATCTTTTGAACAACTTGATTTTCTAAAAGTTTTATATCAGACATTAAAAATCCTCCGCCTTTAATCTCTGCTTTATCTCATTTAGATAGTTCATCGCTTCAACAGGAGTCATCTCCTCAATCGGAGATGTCGTTATATCCATAAGTATGTTTTTTACATTTTGGCTTACAACATCCTCTTCTTCCTTTTCAAATGAAAGAGGTATTGATGTTTGAATATTATCGACTTTCATCTTATATTCCATTTCATTTTTTTCAAGAACTGAAAGTATCTCCTCACTTCTCCTTATGACCTTATCAGGAAGTCCTGCAAGCTTTGCAACTTCTATACCGTAGCTTTTATCTATCCCACCTCTTTCAACTTTTCTTAAAAATATGATTTTACCCATCTTATTTTCAAGCCTTATCGAATAATTTTTAACTCCTTTTTTTTCTTCCTCAAGAGCAGTAAGCTCGTGATAATGCGTTGCAAAAAGCGTCTTTGCACCGATATCACTCAAAAGATATTCTATAACTGCGTGTGCAATGCTAAGTCCGTCAAATGTGGAAGTTCCCCTCCCGACTTCATCTAAAATAACAAGGGAATTTTTTGTTGCGTATTTTAAGATATTTGTAACCTCGCTCATTTCAACCATAAACGTGCTTTGTCCGCTGGCAAGGTCATCGCTCGCACCAACCCTCGTAAATACCCTGTCGCATATAGGAATCTTAGCTTTGCTTGCAGGAACAAAAGAGCCTATCTGTGCCATAATAACGATAAGTGCAACCTGCCTTATATATGTAGATTTCCCTGCCATATTCGCCCCTGTTATGATAATCATTCTGTTATCTTCATCATCGATATACGTATCATTATATATAAATTTATCACTTCCCGTAATCTTTTCAATAACAGGATATCTTCCGTCTTTTATATCTATAACCCCGTTTTCTGCTATTTCAGGCCTTACATAAGAATTTATCCTTGATACTATCGCAAGAGAACAAAGACAGTCAAGAAGAGAAAGTAAATCGGCACACGACTGCACCCTCCTCACATTATCCAACACCTCCGATTTTATCCTCTCGTATTCTTCAAACTCTTTTTCTTTTAGCTTATCGTCGACAGTCAGTAAATTTATCTCTAAATCTTTTAATTCATCTGTAAAAAACCTCTCTGAATTTGCAAGGGTCTGTTTCCTTATAAAATAATCGGGAACCTTATCCTTAAACGAATTTGTCACATCAAAGAAATATCCAAAAACCTTATTGTATTTAATTTTTAATGTCTTTATCCCTGTCTTTTCCCTCTCCCTGTTTTCTAACTGAAGTAAAATCTCATTTGAATTGTCCCTTAACTTTTTAAGCTCATCTATTTTAGGGTCATACCCCTTTTTAATAAGCCCTCCGTTTTTCAACACAGCAGGGCAGTCCTCATCAATAGAAGTTTCTATTAAATCATATATATCCCCAAGTTCATCTATATCAAGGACTATGCTCTTTAAAAGTTCACTCTTTTCCATAACATAGCTCATCGATATTTTTATCTTTGGAATGTTGTATAAACTGTTTTTTAAGGACACCAAATCCCTCGCATTTCCTATATCAAGGGATAATCTCGCCATAATTCTTTCCATATCCTTTACGTCTTTTAAAAACGTAATGATGTCTTCAAGCGACATTATATCACTGAGAAGCGCTTCAATGGCATCCTGTCTTTTAACTATCTCATCTTTATTCGTCAAAGGCTCTAAAATCCACTTTTTTAGCTTTCTCGCCCCCATCGCCGTAACGGTTTGGTCCAAGACGGAAAGAAGAGAATCTTTTTTCTCCTTTGTCTTTAAATTATAGAGCAGTTCAAGATTTCTTTTCGTGTTATTATCGAGGTGCATAACATCATTTTTTGTGTCTAAATTAAGCTTTGTTATCTGCATTAAAGATTTCTTTTGTGTTTCATTAAGATACCTTAAAATACAGCCGCTTATCTTTATAACAGCCTCATATTCCTCTATCCCAAGCGAATTTAACGAATACACGTCAAACTGCTCTTTTATTAACGCCTTAGCATTTTTTAACGCAAAATATCCGCTCGGATAAGGCTCAACCTCAAAGTTTAAAAGATTTGATATTCTCTCTCTCATTATCTTATCTTCAAAGAGAATGGTATTTACGATTATCTGTGACGGCATAACCTTTGAGATAAGCGTTTCAAGTTCATTTATCCTATTAACCCCCGATATATTGCACACATTAAATTCTCCTGTTGAAATATCGGTATAACAAACTCCAAAATCGACCTTATTGTAGTATATCCCCATTAAATAATTGTTTTCACCCTCACTTAAAGCCTTTCCCTCCATAACAGTTCCGGGAGATATTATCCTCGTTATTTCCCTATCCACTATCCCCTTGCTTTCCTTAACATCCCCAACCTGTTCGCATATTGCTACCTTAAATCCCTTTTCAATAAGCTTTGATATGTAATTATTCGCACTGTGATAAGGAACTCCGCACATAGGTGCTCTTTGGCTTAAACCACAGTTTTTGCCCGTAAGCGTTAAATCTAAAACCTTACTCGCCGTCTTTGCATCGTCAAAAAACATCTCATAAAAATCTCCGAGCCTGTAAAACAAAATCGTATCAGGCACTGTTTCATGTATTTTTAAATACTGCTTCATCATCGGTGTTAAAGTTCCACTCATAGTTTATACCTCTTCTCCGTATAAATGAAAGGTCTTTGATTCATTAACCCTCACTTTTACCATATCCCCTGCCTTGCTTTTCCCTTTAAAGTTAATGAGAGAAAAATTGCTCGTTCTGCCTGAAAGCATATTCTCGTTATTCTTGCTTTTGCCCTCTGTTAAAACGATATATTCCCTACCTTCCATTTTTTTATTTTCTTCAAACATTATTTTATCGTGAATTTCTATAAGACGCTTAAACCTGTCTTTTATGTCCTCTTTATCTATTCCTATCTCCATATTGGCTGCCTTTGTTCCCTCCCTTTTTGAATAAACAAAGGTAAAAGCCGATTCAAACCTGCATTTTTTATATAAATCTAAAGTGTCTAAAAAATCTTCTTCACTTTCACTCGGAAATCCTACAATTATATCGGTAGTAATGCTTACTCCTTCTATTTTGCTCCTTATCTTTTCTACCAAGCTTATGTAATCTTCTCTCGTATATTTCCTGTTCATAAGCTTTAATATCCTGTTGCTTCCTGATTGAACCGGAAGATGAATATGCTTTGCTATTTTTTCATTATCAGAGATTACATCAATTATATCATCTGTCAAATCTTTTGGATGACTCGTCATAAATCTGACTCTCTCAATCCCTGAAATATCTGAAACCCTTTCAAGAAGCTTTGCAAAATTTATATTTTCATCAAGCCCTTTCCCATAGGAATTTACATTCTGCCCAAGAAGCGTAACCTCCTTAACCCCATCACCTGCCAACATTTCAATCTCTTTTATTATATTATCACTTCCCCTGCTCTTTTCCCTCCCCCTCGTATATGGCACAATGCAGTATGAACAAAAATTATCACACCCCTTCATTATGCTCACATATGCCTTATATTTATGCTCTCTTTTTATCGGAATATCTTCTGCTATTACATCGGTATCGGGTAAAATCTCAACCAGCACATCTTTCCTTTTCCCATTAATTTCCCTTTCATCCAAAAGAGAAGAAAAGCTGTCTATATTATGCGTTCCGAAAATTATATCCACAAAAGAATATTTCTCTTTTATTCTTTTTACAACGCTTTCCTGCTGCATCATACACCCGCACACTGCAATTATAAAATCTCTTTTTTCCTTTTCTTTTTTTAAGTTCCCGAGATTTCCGAAAAATCTATTATTCGCATTTTCCCTCACAGAACACGTATTTATAACTATTATA
>CAMSGF010000022.1 GCA_947058225.1 uncultured Eubacteriaceae bacterium | reverse complement strand
GGAGCAATTAAAATGCTGACAGCTTCTAATGAGATTATGGTTGTGGCAAGGGGGAGGGTCTGTTAAGTCATCGGCAGGAACGTATACTGCCTGAACCGATGTGATTGAACCTGATTTTGTCGAGGTGATTCTCTCTTGAAGTTTGCCCATTTCAGTGGATAATGTAGGTTGATATCCAACGGCTGAGGGCATTCTTCCAAGAAGTGCGGAAACTTCACTTCCCGCCTGTGTAAAACGAAAGATATTGTCTATAAACAGCAATACGTCCTGATGTTGTTTATCCCTGAAATATTCTGCCATAGTAAGCCCCGTCAAGGCAACTCTCATTCTGGCTCCCGGTGGTTCGTTCATCTGTCCGAAACACAGTGAGGTTTTTTCCAAAACTCCTGAATCTTTCATTTCATAATATAGGTCGTTTCCCTCTCTCGTTCTCTCCCCGACACCTGCAAAAACAGAGAGCCCACCGTGTTCTGTTGCGATGTTGCTTATAAGTTCTTGAATTAAAACTGTCTTTCCAACTCCGGCCCCTCCGAACAAACCTATCTTTCCTCCCTTTGTATAAGGGCATATGAGGTCGATTACCTTTATCCCTGTTTCAAAGATTTCAGGAGTCGTCTTTTGTTCGGTAAACGGAGGAGGGTCTTTATGAATGGAGGAGAGTTCAACATCTGTTAAGTCCATTTCTTTTCCGTCAATGGGTTTTCCAAGCACATTTACCATTCTCCCCAAAGTCTTTTCCCCGACAGGCACCATTATCGGGCTTCCCGTCGATTCACATTCCATTCCCCTTCTTAACCCTTCTGTCGCATCCATAGCGATACATCTTACCACATCATCTCCGATATGTTCGCTCACTTCCACCGTCAAAGGAGCATCCCCGTTATTAACCAATATGGCCTCATTTAACTTCGGAAGACTTCCTTCATCAAATTTTATATCCACGACAGGTCCAACGACCTGAACTATTTTTCCTTTTGCCATTTTTTCCTCCTTAATCCTTTTTCACAGACCTGTTTTTAATTTTTTCTCCCGTATTTGCAAGGTCTATCCTGACAAGAGCCTTTTTAAGAGAATTGTTGGCTCTCATTAAGTCCACCTCTGATTGCTTCTTGTTTAGCCTTTCCTTTGCCCTGTCCCTCGCTGATATGGCCCTGTTTATATCTATCTCATGCGGCCATGACGCATCGTCTGTGAGTATTATTATGTTGTTATTTTCAACCAATACCATTCCGCCGATTAAAGATGCGTATTTTACCTCTTTATTTAGGGTAAATATCTTCATAATTCCATATCCCGCAAGCGTCATAAGCGGTGCGTGGTTTTTTAATATTGCCACATCTCCGTCCCTTGTTCTGAATATAACTTTTTCAATATCGTCATCAAAAAAAGTCTTTTCGGGAGTTACTACTTTTAAATGTACATTGTTATCATTCATATTATCCTCCCTAATTTGAAGCGGATGCTCCGGATATTATTTCTATTATCTCGTTTGTAATACCCGCCTGTCTTGCCGAATTGTATTTTAAGTTTAACTCCTCTATAAGCCCGTTTGCGTTATCCGTTGCGGCGTTCATCGCCATTCTGATAGAGGCCTGTTCTCCTGCATAGTTGTCTATCATAGCACCGTAAAGCAGGCTTGTGATATACTTTGGGATAAGATAATCAAGTAACATTTCCCCGCTTGGCTCACATATGATGGAAGGTTTCTTTCTTGTTTCTTCTTCCATAGGTGATACGGGAAGAAGTTTATGGCAGGTTGGCGTTTGGCTTACCACACTGTTAAATTTTGAATAAATTAAATAAACTTTCCCAACAGCCTTTGAATTATAAAAATTTAAAACTGTGTTTGATATTTTTTTAACTAAATTAAAATCAATATCTTCATTTATATTTATATATTTTCCCACAACCTCATAATCATTTTTTAAAAAATACATAGTTCCTTTTGAACCTATGGAGATTATGGAAATATCCTCTTTATTATGACCTTTTTGTCCTTCTGTTTCCAAAAATTTCTTTATTATATTAGAGTTATATCCGCCTGATAAGCCTTTGTCTCCCGTTAAAATTATATAAAGCCTTTTATTTGAATCATTTTCCTTAAAATAGGGATTGTCCATATGCTTTGTATAATTACTGAGTCTTGAGATAAATTCGATGGTTGTCGCAGTGTAGTTTTTACGCTTAACGGCGAGGTCTTTTGCCCTGTTTAGCTTTGCCCCCGCAACAAGCTCCATCGCTTTTGTAATCTGCTTTGTGCTAGATATACTCTTCATTCTCCTTTTTATATCCGACATATTTTCGGCTGCCATAATTTAGCCTCCTTTACTTACTCATCTTTGATTCTACAAAACTCTTTGTAAAATATGTGATAAGATTGTCTAACTTGGATGTCAGTTCTTCATCAAAGCCCTTTGCCGTCTTAAGAGATTTTAAAAGTTCGCTTTCATTCATTTTCGCATAGTCTATCAATGACTTTTCGTATTCTCTTATATCGCTTACGTCAACGTCTTTTGCATAGTTATTCGTAATAGCATATATAGAAAGAACCTGTTCTTCAACTTTCATCGGAGAATATTGTGATTGTTTTAACATCTCAACTATTCTCTTACCTTTTTCAAGGCTCGCCTTTGTTTCCTTGTCCAAATCAGAGCCAAACTGTGCAAATGATGCAAGTTCCCTGTACTGTGCGTATTCTATCCTCAAAGGCCCACCGACTTTTTTCATCGTGCTTATCTGTGCGGAGCCTCCAACCCTCGATACGCTTATACCCGGGTTTACTGCAGGTCTTATGCCTGAATGGAACAGTTCACTTTCAAGGAAGATTTGTCCATCCGTAATGGAAATGACATTCGTTGGAATGTAGGCTGATATATCCCCGGCCTGTGTTTCTATTATAGGAAGGGCAGTTATAGAGCCTCCCTTTTCAAGCTTTGCTGCTCTTTCAAGAAGCCTTGAATGTAAATAAAATACATCGCCCGGATATGCCTCTCTTCCCGGTGGTCTTTTTAGTAAAAGTGTCATTTCCCTGTATGCCACAGCGTGTTTGCTTAAATCATCGTATATAATCAATACGTCTTTTCCCTTATCCATAAAGTATTCTGCCATAGCACAGCCTGAATAAGGGGATAGGTATTGAAGCGGTGCGGTTTCACTCGCTGTTGCACTTACGACAGTCGTATAGTCCATCGCTCCGTATTCTTCAAGAATACCGACAGTTCTTGCGATTGTACTTGCCTTTTGACCGATTCCAACGTATATACAATATACGTCCTCTTCCTTTTGATTGATAATCGTATCTATCGCAAGGGCAGTTTTCCCCGTCTGTCTGTCGCCTATAATAAGCTCCCTTTGTCCTCTTCCGATAGGAATAAGAGAGTCGATTGCCTTATATCCCGTTTGAAGTGGGGTATCCACACTTTTTCTGTCGATAACGCCTCTCGCTTTTACCTCAACGTTTCTGTATTCATCTGCATTTATTGCACCTTTCCCATCAACCGGCTGTCCGAGCGCATTGACAACTCTTCCAAGCATTTCTTCTCCTACAGGAACGCTTACTATTTTCCCCGTACACTTAACTTTATCTCCCTCAACGATGTTATCATCCTCTCCGAGAATAACACAACCGACATTGTCTTCTTCAAGGTTCATAACCATTGCATATACTTCCCCCGGACACATAACAAGCTCCCCAATCATCGCTTCATCAAGTCCGTGCACCCTCATAATTCCATCCCCAACGCTTATAATCTCTCCCACATTTTCTGATTTTATCTCTTTGGAGTAGTTTTTAATCTGCTCCTTTAATATATTACTAATCTCTTCGGGTTTTAAATTCATATTTTTATACCTCAGACTATTTTTGTTTCATAAAGCTTTTGTCTTAAATCATTTAGCTTTTGTCTTATTGATAAGTCGATAACCTTTCCGTCAATATATAAAATCATTCCGCCTAAAATAGCTTCATCTGTTTTTTCAGTTAAAATTATCTCTTTATCATACTTTTCTTTTAATTTTTTAACTAATTTTTCTTTTGATATTTCATCAAGAGGAATTTTTGTAACAATTTCTGCTGTCAGAATATTTTTTTCTTCAAAGTACATTTTTTTAAAATCAAGATATATAAGCTTTATCAAATCAAACCTATCTTTATCAATCAGAAGAAATAAAAAGTTTTTAAAAATTTCATTTTCTAAATTCATCTTTTCAATGATGTCTTTTTTCTCTCTTTTTGAAATCATCAAAAAGACTTTTTTTGCATCCTGATTTTCATCGTATGCCTTTATAAAAGAAGAAAAATCTTCAAAGCATTTATCTGTTATGTCTTCTTGTTTTGCTAATGAAAATAAAGCATAAGAGTATCTGTAACTTACATTGCTCATAAGATTATACCTCATCTATGCTTTCTATCGCTTTATCAATAAGCTCCTTTTGCTTATTTTCATCAAGAGCATCTTCGATAACTTTATTTGTTATATCCATGGATATATCGATTATATCGCTTTTGATGTCTTTCATAGCGTTTTCTTTTGCTTTATTAATATCATCATTGGCCTTGTTTTTAATACTTGCCGCTTCATTCATAGCTTCTCTGATTATAAGAGAACTCTCTTTTTTAGCTTCTTCTCTCGCCTGATTTTTTAAGATTATGCTTTCTTCATTAAAATCATTTAACTTCTTTTCGTATTCATCTTTTAATTTTATGGCATTTTCTTTTTCTCTGTCAGCTGTGTCAAATTCTTCTTCAATATTTTCCTTTCTTTTATCTAAAATGTCTGCCACTTTGTCATAAAAGAACTTTTTTATAACGATGAAAAAGAACAAAATCGTAACGGCTTGTATTAAAATCTGATAGACCATGTTCATGGAAAAATCTATCAAAGTACCTTCCATACGTCTTAACCTCTCTCCTTTTTAATTTTTTTAGATAAAATTAACTAAAAGGATGAACTAACATTAATATTAAAGCTACGATTAAGCCGTAAATACCTGTGGTTTCCGCAAGGGCACAACCGATGATTAACATTCTTAAAATTGAGCTTTCAGCTTCAGGCTGTCTTCCAACAGATTCACATGCCTTGCTTGCTGCGATTCCCTGTCCGATTCCTGTTCCAAAACCCCCAAGCACTGCGATTCCTGCTCCTATTGCTGAAAATGCAAAGATTAAATCACTTCCTGAAATGTTCATTTTCTTTATCTCCTCCTAAAATTTTGTTATTTTTTATATATAATAGACTTTTAGTCTGTCATAGCCTGTGAAACGAATACCATGGACAGCATACAGAATATGAATGTTTGCAAAACTCCCGCAAACACATCGAAATATGCGTGTCCAAATGCCGCAAAAAGAGAAGGGAACATAAGTATTATCCCTATAAATTTCATAATTTTATTGTCTAAGACTTTTTTAAATTTACCTGTGTATATCAAAATGTTGAGTATCACACTCATCAAAAATATAAAAGCCGTAGTATAAATATTTCCTGCAATCATTGAATATATAAGCCCCGTTATAACCATCCCTCCGAAAATATTTCCGAAAAGACGAAATGCCAATGATACAGGAGTTGACATTTCCGATATTATATTTAAAGGTAACATAAATGGGAACGGGTCCAAAAATGTCTTTAAATATCCTCCGATTCCCTTTGTTTTAATAGCAAATCCCTGACACATTAAAAATGTAAATATACCAAGGGTCAGTGTTGTAACAAGGTCTGCAGTAGGCGGACGAACTATCCCGAGAAATAAAAATCCGCTTAAATTTGAAAGTATTAAAAATCCCGCAATCGTAAAGAAATATCCTCCAAAATATCCCTTATCTTCGCCCATAGTCGTCTTTACGAGAGAACGCACACTATCTACCAAATATTCACATATCAACTGAGCCTTTCCGGTAGGCTTTAGCTTTAGATTCCTCGATAATAAAAGTAAAACAAGAGTTAATATACCAAATATAACCCATGTCCATATTATCGTATTACTTATGGGAATCGGTCCTATATGAAAAATTGTTTTAACTGTGCTTATTCCCATTTTCTTCACCACCTGTTATAGTCTTTTTATATGTGACTTTTTTCATATTTTGACTATATTTAAAATTTTCTAAATATAATACTACTTTAAGTAATAAAAGTCCAGCTAAAAATGTAAAAATATTGAAATTTTTATTTATTACAACTCCTGCCGCAACACAGCCCAAAAGTATATATCTTGCAAGATACTGGAGTATAGTATATCTTTTAGCCTTATGAGGTGTCATATGTGTTGCCCTAATCAGGGTTAGGTATAATAACCTGTAATTTAACAAGGACATAACATATCCTAAAATAAGTCCTAAAATATTTTCTTTTGATCTAAAAAATAAACTTATGATTATAACTGAAAATATAAGCATAAGAAAAGAATATTTTATAATATTTAATTGTTCTTTTTTGAATAAAAAACTATTTTCTTCATTCACTTTTTCAAATTCTGCCCTTTGTTCTTCACTTAAAGGCTCATAGGTTATTTCATCTTCTTTTTCATTTAAAATTTCTTTTATTTCATTCTTTATTTTGCCCATTTTTTACATTCCTCATAAGTGTAGAATAGGTATTTATAATCGCTGATATTCCTCCAAGAAATAACATAACAACCGTACAAATATTTTTAGTATTGAAGTGGTTATCTAAAAATCTCCCAAGATAAAGGCATATTAAGATGTTAACAACTATTGTAAGCCCTATCTGAGTGATTAAAGATAACAACATCAATACTTTGTTTCTCTCATTATTCCCCATATTTTACCAGTTCAATTCCTGCTTCTTTTAATAACTCAAGGCTGAAATCATCGGGATAATCTCCTCTGTAGACTATCCGTTTTATTCCCGCGTTTATGAGCATTTTTGAACATAAGCTGCAAGGTGAACAGGAAATGTATATTGTCGCACCGTCAATGCTCACACCGTAAAGAGCCGCTCCGATTATAGCGTTTTGCTCTGCGTGGGTGGCTTTGCAAAGGTCGTGTCTTTGTCCGCTTGCGATATTGTTTTTAAGGCGAAGACATGTATCCTTTGTGCAGTGCTTTAAGCCTTTTGGTGCACCGTTATATCCTGTGGAAAGAATTCGATTGTCTTTTACGATAACCGCCCCCACCTGCCTTCTTACACAGGTGGAGCGGGTTTTTACCACATCTAATATTTGCATAAAATAATCATCCCAAGATACTCTGTCACTCATAGCTTTTTCCTATTTATACATTTTTTCTTCGTATGCTTTTATTTTGTCGACCCTAGTTTCGTGTCTTCCGCCTAAAAATTCTTCGTCTAAATAGTTTCTTAGTATTTCAGCGGCAAGTTCAGGTCCTGTTATCCTTCCGCCAAGTACGATTACATTCGCATTGTTGTGTTGTTTACACATCTTGGCTGAAAAACAATCTGTACAGTGTGCTGCCCTTATTCCCTTTACTTTATTTGCTGCGATGCTTATTCCAATTCCCGTTCCGCAAATTAATATACCTCTGTCCACTTTACCCGATACAATGTCTTCACATGCTTTAAATGCGATGTCGGGATAATCTACACTGTCGCATGAAAATGTCCCGTAATCGATAAAATCGTGTCCTTCCTTTTTAAAAGTTTCCTTTAAAAATTCCTTTAACTCAAATCCACCGTGGTCACTTGCAATTAATGTTTTCATTTTTTATACCTCCGTATCAGTATTGATTTTATTTGAATTTGCTGATTTCAACAATCTGTTCATAAAAGCAAAATCAAGTTCTTTTGTTTCTTTTATTTCAAGTCCTTGTGCATATATTATGTCTATGTCAGTTGTGTCTAATTCTCTTAGGGAAGAAAATAACTTATTGCATGCACTTTTTTCATTATCCCCAAGGGATATCTTTATTATATCATCATCTATTTGTTTTATAAGGGAATTAAATCCAATCACCCCTATTTTATCATTTTTTTTCTCTTTTTGTATATATTTAATAATATTTTTTTCTTCTCCCATAAGCACGACTACTTTTTTACTTGGTCTGTAATGTGCGTATTTCATTCCGGGTGATTTTGGCTTTAATACATCGTCCCTGCTGCTTCCTTTGATTTTCATATTAAGTGCTTCTTCTATTTTTTGTATTCCGATTCCACCGGGGCGAAGAAGCTTTGGAATATTCTCGCTCACGTCTAAAACTGTCGATTCAACTCCTATATTTGAACTCCCCTCAAGTAAAATCATATTGACTTTTCCGTCTAATTCTTCCACTATGTGTTTTGGAGAGGTAAGGCTTGGCCTGCCTGAAATATTTGCACTCGGGGCTGCTATTGGAACATCGCATTTTGATATAAATTCACCCGTACTTTTAAGAGAGGGCATCCTGACTCCAACCGTATCAAGTCCGTTTGTCACTACATTTGGAATCTTATCCGATTTTTTCATTATAAGTGTTAAGGGACCGGGGAAAAACTTTTCCATAAGTATCTTTGCATTTTTAGGAACTTCACTTACCACGTCTTTTAACATATCAAAATCGCTTATATGAACTATTAAAGGGTTGTCCTGCGGCCTGTTTTTGACTTTAAATATGTTTTTCACTGCCTTTTCGTTATAAGCATTTGCACCGAGCCCATAGACGGTTTCCGTTGGAAAGACCACATTTCCTCCGTTTTTTATAATCGTTGCTGCTTCTTTATATATTTTATTTTTATCTTCTTTTGATAAATTATAAATCGTCGTTTTCATATTTACTTTTCCTTTAAAACAAAAATCACCGATAATATATGAATCATCGGTGATACAATTTTATTCAGGTGTGTATTCAATTATTAAATGTCTTCTTTCTCCCTTTCTTTTCTCTACTTCTGAAAAATCTTCCGCTCTGTCCCATGCAAA
>CAMSGF010000021.1 GCA_947058225.1 uncultured Eubacteriaceae bacterium | reverse complement strand
TTCTGCCAGGACATATTTTTTTGTCCGGAGCCGAGAAAATGATAGTGGGAAGATGAGTAAAAAAGCCTTTAAATTTGTTTTTTTATTGACATAAAAGTTAAGTTTTGATATAATTCAAAAGCTGACTATGAAAAGGAGTGAGGTAAAAAGTGCAAGACATTGTGCAATCACAATTTGTTGTCGGTACAAAGCAAACTTTAAAGGCAATCGAGCAAAGAGAAGCCTTGAAAGTTTATTTGGCGTATGACGCCAGTTGCGATATAAGAGAAAAAATTGTTTGTATCGCAAAAAAGCATTCTATTCCCATTGTAGATGTTTCTACGATGGAGGTGCTTGGAAGGACTTGCGGAATAAACAGGAAAGCTGCAAGTGCATGTATTGTAAAGAAAGGAGGAGAATAATGCCTACAGTCAACCAGTTAGTTAGAAAAAGTAGAAAAGATTTGGTATATAAGACTAAATCTCCAGCACTTAAATCTAATCCTCAAAAAAGAGGCGTATGTACTGTTGTAAGAACTGCAACTCCAAAGAAGCCTAATTCAGCCATGAGAAAAATTGCCAGAGTAAGACTTGTTAATGGTATGGAAGTTACTGCTTATATTCCTGGAATCGGACACAATCTTCAAGAGCATAGTGTTGTTATGGTAAAAGGCGGAAGAGTTAAGGACTTACCGGGTGTACGTTATAAGATCATTAGAGGTGCGTTAGACACTCAAGGTGTTGCTGACAGAAAGCAGGCCAGAAGTAAATATGGTGCTAAAAAATAATTTAATGATTGTTTTATAACGTATATTAAGGTGTTAATTCTCTTAATTATATAGTATATAAAGCACAACGAGATAAGAAATTATTTCGAGTACCAATGAAAAATTAAAATTATTTAGGAGGGAAGTACAGTGCCTAGAAAAGGACCAGTGCCCAAAAGGGAAGTGTTACCTGATCCGATTTATAACAGTGTTTTAGTGACAAAACTACTAAACAACGTTATGATTGACGGAAAGAAAGGTATCGCTCAGAAAATAGTATACGGTGCGTTTGACATCGTAAAAGAAAAGACAGGAAAAGAGCCTCTTGAAGCATTCCAGGAAGCTTTAGAAAATATTATGCCTGTGTTGGAAGTTAAGGCGAGAAGAGTCGGAGGGGCGACATATCAAGTTCCAATGGAAATCAGACCTGACAGAAGACAGACATTAGGTTTAAGATGGCTTGTATTATACACAAGAGCAAGACATGAAAAGACTATGAAAGAAAGACTTGCAGCAGAAATTATGGATGCTATGAACAATTCAGGAGCTGCAGTTAAGAAGAAGGAAGATACGCATAGAATGGCAGAAGCCAACAAGGCCTTCTCACATTTTAGATGGTAAAGGTGTATAGAAAATGAAAAGAGAGTTTAGTATAGATAAAATCAGAAATATCGGGATTATGGCCCATATTGATGCAGGAAAGACAACTACAACAGAAAGAATTTTGTTTTATTCTGGAAAAATCCATAAAATCGGAGAAACTCACGAAGGTGGGGCTCAGATGGACTGGATGGAACAAGAGCAGGAAAGAGGAATCACAATCACTTCTGCGGCTACGACATGTCACTGGAAAGATTGCAGCATTAATATCATTGACACACCGGGACACGTTGACTTTACGGTGGAAGTTCAAAGATCTCTTAGAGTATTAGACTCTTCAGTTGCAGTTTTTTGTGCAAAAGGTGGGGTTGAACCTCAAAGTGAAACAGTTTGGAGACAGGCTGATAAATACGGGGTTCCAAGAATTGCTTTTGTAAACAAGATGGACATTATGGGAGCTAACTTCTATAATGTTGTGGATATGATTGAAAAAAGACTTGGAGCAAATCCTGTTCCAATTCAGCTTCCTATCGGAGCAGAAGAAGATTTCAAGGGTCTTATCGACTTGGTTGAAATGTGTGCTTATATTTACACAGATGAAGAAGGTCTTGAATTTGATAAAGTGGATATACCTGAAGATATGATGGATGAGGCTGAAGAATACAGAGAAAAGCTACTTGAAGAAATCTCTGTAAATGATGAAGCTATTATGGAAAAATATCTTGAAGGGGAAGAAATTACAAAGAAAGAAATTATAGATGCACTTAGAAAAGGTGTTATAGGTCTTGATTTTATACCTGTTCTTTGTGGCTCGGCTTTTAAAAACAAGGGAGTTCAGATGCTTCTTGATAAGATTGTTGAGCTTATGCCATCTCCACTTGATATTCCATCAGTTAAGGGAACAAATGTTAAAACAGGCGAAGAAATGGAAAGACATCCAAAGGATGAAGAGCCATTTGCGGCTTTGGCATTTAAGATTATGGCTGACCCGTTTGTAGGAAAGCTTGCGTTTACTAGAGTGTATTCAGGAACATTAAAAAGTGGTTCTTATGTATACAACTCAACTAAAGGAAGAAAAGAGAGGGTTGGAAGAATCTTAAGAATGCACGCAAACGACAGAAAGCAAATTGATGAAATCGGAACGGGTGATATTGTAGCGATTGTAGGTCTTAAGGATACTACAACAGGCGATACGCTTTGTGCGGAAAACCAACCTATTTTGCTTGAATCAATCGAATTCCCAGACCCTGTTATCTCTGTTGCGATAGAGCCAAAGACAAAAGCAGGACAGGAAAAGATGATAGCAGCACTTGTTAAGTTATCGGAAGAAGACCCAACATTTAAGTTTAAAACCGACGATGAAACGGGACAAACCATCATTGAAGGTATGGGAGAACTTCACCTTGAAATTATCGTAGACAGACTCCTTAGGGAATTTAGGGTTGAAGCCAATGTCGGTAAACCACAGGTTGCATTTAAGGAAGCTATTACAAAGCCGGCTGAAAGCAATTATAAATACGCTAAACAATCAGGTGGTAGAGGTCAGTACGGACACGTTGTTATCGAAATCGAGCCTAACGAAGAAGGAAAAGGTTATGAATTTGAAAGCAAGATTGTCGGTGGGGCTATTCCAAAGGAATATATCGAACCTGTAAGCAAGGGTATAAAAGAAGCTATGGAATCGGGGGTTGTGGCAGGATACGAAGTGCTTGATGTAAAAGTCACATTGGTAGACGGTTCTTACCACGAAGTCGATTCATCTGAAATGGCATTTAAAATAGCCGGTTCAATGGCATTTAAGGAAGCTATGAGAAATGCAGGTCCGGTGCTTGTTGAACCGATATTCAAAATTGAAATCACTGTGCCTGATGAATACACAGGCGATGTTGTAGGCGATTTAAACTCAAGAAGGGGAAGAATCGAAGGTATGGAAATCAACAACGGCGTACAAATCATAAAAGGATATGTTCCGCTTTCAGAAATGTTCCAGTATACGACAGACCTTAGAAGTAAAACACAAGGTCGTGGAACGCATACCCTAACATTCGACCACTATGAGCCTGCACCACAAAGTTTATTAAATAAACTAAATGAAGAAAAATAATAATAAGTAAATAAAAGGAGAAAAAAAATGGCAAGAGAAAAGTATGAGAGAACGAAACCGCATGTAAATATCGGAACGATAGGACACGTAGACCACGGGAAGACGACATTGACAGCGGCGATAACAAGAGTATTAAATGAAAGACTTGGAACGGGTGAATCGGTAGCATTCGAAAACATCGATAAAGCACCTGAAGAAAGGGAAAGGGGTATAACAATATCAACAGCCCACGTTGAATATGAAACAGAAGCAAGACACTACGCACACGTAGACTGCCCGGGACACGCCGATTATGTAAAGAACATGATAACAGGAGCAGCCCAAATGGACGGAGCAATACTTGTAGTAAGTGCAGCAGACGGTCCAATGCCACAAACAAGAGAACACATCCTTTTGGCAAGACAGGTTAACGTGCCTTATATAGTAGTATTCCTAAATAAAGCAGATATGGTAGACGATGAAGAACTTATCGAATTGGTAGAAATGGAAGTAAGAGAACTTCTTGATGAATATGAATTCGACGGAGATAATACTCCAATCGTAACAGGTTCAGCCTTAAAAGCTTTGGAAGACCCTTCAAGCGAATGGGGAGATAAAATATTGGAATTGATGGAAGAAGTAGATAAGTATATCCCAGAACCTCAAAGAGATACTGATAAACCATTCCTAATGCCTGTAGAAGACGTATTCTCAATCACAGGTAGAGGAACAGTTGCAACAGGTAGAGTAGAAAGAGGTATCATTACAACAGGTGAAGAAGTTGAAATCGTAGGTATTAACCCTGAAATTAAAAAGACTGTTGTAACAGGAGTTGAAATGTTCAGAAAGATGCTTGACGAAGGTAAGGCAGGAGATAACATCGGAGCACTTCTAAGAGGTGTTGACAGAACTGAAATTGAAAGAGGTCAGGTTCTTGCTAAACCCGGAACAATTAACCCTCATACAAAGTTTAAGGCAGAAGTATACGTATTAACAAAAGAAGAAGGTGGAAGACATACTCCTTTCTTTAACGGATACAGACCACAGTTCTACTTCAGAACAACAGACGTTACCGGAGTAATCGAACTTGACGGCGGAGTGGAAATGGTAATGCCAGGAGATAACATCACAGTTACAATCGAATTAATCACACCGATAGCAATGGATAAGGAATTGAGATTTGCTATAAGAGAAGGCGGAAGAACAGTAGGGTCTGGAGTAGTAGCAGACGTAATAGAATAATAATAAAGAAGATAAAACAAAGAAGGAAGAAACATAGTTTCTTCCTTTTTTTTATTTAAACAAGACATATAATTAAATATAAACACACTGAAATAGTTTATCTGTCATAAGTATTTAAGCATCTATCTGCCTTTTATATAGGATATAAGCAGCAGTTTGTTCTTTTTTTGAAGATTTAGCTCTGATTTCAAGAGTTTCGGGGTCTATAAAAAAGATACCTTTATTTTTCTTAATAGCATAATTTACAGTTTGAACAGTACCTCCTCTTTTTATTTTCGGATTTAAAATTGCAAATACATAATCGCTGTTGTCAACTATATATCTGTTTCTTCTTTGCATGCAACCTTTGGTGTACGGACCGTACTTATATCCTGACGGCTCGCATTCCTTTAAAACTTCCCTGTACTCTCTTTTTTGTTCATCTTTCCACTTTAAGTCCTGATTCTCACAGGGGATAACTGAATATATCTTTATATCCTCATTATGTTCTTTTCTATATTTAATAATTCTCTTTGCAATCATTAAATCGGCACCGATAGCCATCCCGCACAGAAAAGACTTTGTATTTAGATTTTCAATCAACATACTCAATATAAAATCTATCTTTTGATTTAATAATGCTTTGTCCTCATCATTGTAATCAGTTATGTTTCTGTTTCCGGTAATTCCACAAATATATGTATTCATATTTTCCTCCTTAATGCTAATGTTACTATTAATAACATAATGATACTAATATATTAATAAATTGTATCATAAATGAGGAAAATATTATATATATAAGTTATATTTTTAAAGTTTTAATGAGAAAATAATATATAAACTGGAATATGTAAGTATTGGCGTATTCCATTTTATGTGAGATTTTTATATAATTAATGTGGAGAAAGGATTGTTAAAATGATAGATAATAAAAATGTTAAAATTAATTATAAGGAACTTGGTATTAGAATTCATCAAAAAAGGATAGAAAGAGGGTTTACTCAAGAAGAACTTTCTGAAAGGGTCAATATCTCTCCGAAATATCTATCTAACATAGAGGCAAATAATGTGAAATCAGTAGGGTTAAGAACACTGATAGCCATAGCAGATAGTTTAGATACAACTTTGGACTATTTGTTATTTGATAGTTTTCGAAATAACAAAAATTTAGCTAATAACGAAATAAAAAAAATGTTAGGTGAAATGACAAGGCAACAACGTTCGTTTGCAATGGAATCAATTAAAATGATATTGAATAATAAAGACAATTTTAAATAAAAATAATTATGTAATATGAGAGGTAATATATAATGAAACAAGTAGATTATAAAAAAGTCGGAAAACGAATAAGAACAAAAAGAAAAGAGTTTGCGTTGAAGCAAAAAGAAGCTGCTATAAAAGTAGGGGTAAGTCCTCACTATTGGTCTGATATGGAAACAGGTAAAGTTAATTCAATAAGTTTAAAAACTTTATTTTCAATAGCAATTCTATTTGATACTAATCTAAATTATTTTGTAGCTGATTTAATAGATGACAATAAAGATATAATTTATGAAGAAATAGAAACTATGTTGGAAGGTATGACTAAAAACCAAAGAATAATATCTATGGATCTACTTAATGTTGTTTATAACAACCCTGAAATGTTTGAAACTACTGAAATCGGTGGATATGTAAAAGATGAAGAGTATTATGATAAATATTAAAAGAGTTCATGGTCTTTTTTATTTTAAGAATGTTAATAACTTTAATGTAATCAAGGTGAGGGTAGGGGCTTATGAAATACGCTTATGTGGGAAGGGGAGGTGGTAACTGTTTCACGAGGTAAAATCGGGTAGATTTTGCCGACGCATTGAAACAGTTTAAGCCTCTATGGCGTTTGAATAGTCCACTGCGGGTAGCAGTGCATTTTGCTTACTTTTGTGCAAGCAAAAGTAAGGACGTGTCAGCGTAGCGTGACACGGAAAAGACCTTTTATATTTGTTAAAAGAATATTTTTTGCAATATTATATAAAATAAAACCTTGTAATATAACAAGGTTAATAGAACATATTTAAATATATTTTAGACTGATTATACCCTATATATCCTCTTTATCCCGGGTATATTTTTAACCTTTTTAAAAAGTTGTTCAAGCTGTGATTTATTTTTAACATTTAAGCACACTTTTACGATACAATCACCCTTTGAATCTACATCAGCACTGAAACTTGACATGCTTATTCCCTCGTTATTTATAAGCGTGCTCGTTTCAACAACTATTCCGTCCCTGTCATTTGCGATGATTCTGATATCTGCCCTAAATGCTTCGCTTATCTTTGTATTTTTATTCCAAGATACATTAATGAGCCTGTTTTTATCTATAGTGTTTGCTATGTTTATACAATCGGAACGGTGTATTGAAACACCTCTGTTTTTCGTGATGTAGCCGACTATGTTATCTCCGGGAACAGGGTTGCAGCACTTTGAAAAAAAGACTGCCAAATCGGTTTGACCTTGAATATTGATAAGTTTTGATACGTCATTTGTGGTTTCTTTTACAAGCTTTATGTCCTCTTTTTCTTCTTGAATATCAAAATCATCCTTAAAATGTTCTTTTATTCTTTGGAAAACAAGACCGCTTTTTATTCCGCCGTATCCTATCGCAGAGAATAAATCATCCCACGATTTTACATTAAATCTCTTTTTAACGAAGTCAAGTCTTGAGTTATTTACTATTTTATTGAAAGCGATAGCGTTTTTCTTTGCCTCTTTTTCCAACGCTTCCTTTCCTCGTATTATATTTTCTTCCCTGTCGAGTTTTTTAAAAAACGTCTTTATTTTGTTTTTTGCGTGAGAGCTTACCACTATATTGAGCCAGTCCCTGCTTGGGCCTTTTGAATTTGGGTTTGTGATGATTTCAACGATATCTCCGTTTTGAAGCTTATACGTTATCGGAACCATCTTCCCGTTGACCTTTGCTCCGACACATCTGTTCCCGATGTCTGAGTGTATTCTGTACGCAAAATCAAGCGGACATGCTCCGTTTGGAAGCTGAATGACCTTGCTGTGAGGGGTAAAGACAAAAACTTCATCGTCAAAAAGGTCGGTTTTCACAGTTTCCATAAACTCATCGGAATTATTAAGTTCTTTTTCAAATTCCATAAGTTCCCTTATCCATGTGAGCTTTTGTTCAAAGTTATCGCTTGCACCGCTTTTGCCTTCTTTGTATTTCCAGTGTGCTGCGATACCATATTCAGCGGTTCTGTGCATTTCATACGTTCTTATTTGAATTTCAAAAGGCTCCGCACCTTTTCCAAAAACTGTTGTGTGAAGCGATTGATACATATTTGGTTTTGGAGTTGCGATGTAGTCTTTAAATCTTCCGGGAAGTGGATTCCAAAGTGTATGGGCAAAGCCTAAAACTCCATAGCAGTCCTTTACTGTGTTAACCAATGCTCTTATCGCAAACAGGTCGTATATTTCTTCAAAGTCTTTGCCTTTTTGCATCTTCTTATAGATACTGTAAAAATGTTTTGCCCTACCTTCGATTTTTGCATCAATTTCCGCACCTTTTAACTTTTCATCGAGTTTTTGTTTTACATCGTCTATAAATGCTTCTCTTTCTTTTTTTCTGAGTGCTACTTTTTCTGCTATTGTATAATACATCTCTTCGTCTAAATATCTAAGAGCTAAGTCTTCCAATTCAATTTTTATTTTTGATATACCAAGCCTATGCGCCAAAGGAGCGTAAATATCGAGTGTTTCCCTCGCCTTTTCTTTTTGCTTTTCTTCCCTCATAGCTGAGAGAGTTCTCATATTATGAAGCCTGTCGGCAAGCTTTACAATGACGACCCTTATATCCTGTGCCATGGCGATTATCATTTTTCTGAGGCTTTCCGCCTGACGCTGTTCTTTGTTTACGAATTGAATTTTGCCTATCTTCGTTACACCGTCGACGAGTGCTGCTATATCATTTCCAAAGTTTACCTGTATTACATCGACTGTAATAAAGGTGTCTTCCACGACATCGTGAAGTATTCCGGCACAAATTGCATACACGTCCATATTCAGTTCAGCTAAAATATATGCAACTTCCAACGGATGACTTATATAAGGCTCTCCTGAATATCTTCTTTGATTTTCATGGGCTTCTTCGGCAAACAAATAAGAACGCTCAATCAGTTCAAGATTTGCATTTTTATTATTTTTCTTGATTAAGCTTTTTAATTGCTCCAAAGTAACCATAATAAAAGCCCCCATTGTAATCAACTCTTTATTTAATAAATCTAACTGTTCATCAAA
>CAMSGF010000020.1 GCA_947058225.1 uncultured Eubacteriaceae bacterium | reverse complement strand
GGCAGCAAATCAAAAAATTAGAATCAGATTGAAGGCTTATGACCATGCGGTTATAGACAAATCTGCTATGAAGATAGTGGACACGGCTAAAAGAACCGGTGCTGATGTATCAGGTCCGATACCGCTACCTACTCAAAAAGAAGTAGTAACAATTATAAGAGCGGTTCATAAGTACAAAGATTCGAGAGAGCAGTTCGAAATGCGAACTCACAAGAGGGTAATTGATATCCTTAACCCAACACCAAAGACAGTTGAAGCTCTAATGAGATTAGACTTACCTGCCGGTGTGGATATTGAAATAAAATTATAATATTATGACTGCATTGCAGTCCGCTAATGGAGGTAGAAAATGAAAAAAGCTATTATAGCTAAGAAAGTCGGAATGACACAGATTTTTACTGATGCAGGTGAAGTTGTTCCGGTAACTGTGTTACAGGCAGGTCCTTGTTATGTAACTCAGGTAAAGACAAATGAAAAAGACGGATATGAATCTGTTCAAATGGGTTTTGGCGACATTAAAGAAAAAAATGTCAACAAACCAAGAAAAGGACATTTAGACAAGGCTAATGTAGGTCCTGTCAGAAGATTAAAAGAATTTAAACTTGAAGACAGTGCCAATTATGAAGTGGGAAGTGAAGTTAAAGCTGATGTGTTTGAAGCAGGGGAAAAAGTTGATGTTTCAGGAATCAGCAAAGGTAAAGGCTACCAAGGGGCAATAAAAAGACACGGACATTCAAGAGGTCCTATGGGACACGGTAGTAAATCTCACAGAATTGGCGGAGCTATGGGTGGTGCATCTTACCCTGGCAGAGTTATGAAAGGAATGAAAATGGCCGGCCATATGGGAAGTGAAAAGGTTACGGTTCAAAATTTAACCATCGTTAAATCAGATGCCGAAAACAATATGATTCTCATTAAAGGTGCAGTTCCCGGTTCAAACGGTTCTATCGTGTATGTAACAGATAGCACCAAGGCTTAATCAGGCAAGGAGGAAGAAAGATGAAAGCAGATGTATTAAATGTAAAAGGCGAAAAAGTTTCTACAGTTGATCTAAATGACAGCATCTTTGCCATTGAACCTAACGTTCCGGTTGTTCACCAGTATGTAAAGGCATATCTTGCAAACCAAAGACAAGGTACACAAAGTGCTAAAACGAGAAGTGAAGTCAGAGGTGGGGGAAGAAAGCCTTGGAGACAAAAGGGAACGGGTCGTGCGAGAGTTGGTTCAAGCAGAAATCCTGTATGGACAGGCGGTGGTGTTGCATTTGCACCAAAGCCAAGAGATTATTCTCAACGTATCAACAAGAAAATGAAACGTCTTGCTATGAAGAGTGTTTTTTCAGCTAAGGCAAGCGACAAAGAACTTTATGTCGTTGACGAGTTGAAATTTGATGCACCAAAGACAAAGCAAATGGTTGAAATTTTAAATAATTTAAAAATTGAAAAGACATTAGTCGTAATAAGTGAAAACGACAAGGCTGTTATAAAATCGGTAAGGAATATCCCTTATGCAAAATGTATGTTGGTTAATACAATTAACCCATATGAAATGCTAAAGTACGATAACTTACTTTTGACAAAAGCAAGTCTTGAAAAAATTGAGGAGGTATATGCATAATGAATCCTCATGATATTATTATCAAACCTATCATCACAGAACAAAGTATGATAGATGCGGAATCTAAAAAATATACATTCAAAGTTGCAAAAAATGCAAACAAATACCAAATCAAGGACGCATGCGAAGAAATTTTTGAAGTAAGCGTTGATAAGGTAAATGTTATGAATGTAAGAGGAAAAGTAAAGAGAATGGGAAGAACTGAAGGAAAAAGACCTGATTGGAAAAAAGCAATCATTACTCTTAAACCTGAAAGTAAAGAAATCAAGTTCTTTGATAACATTTAGTAGGAGGTAATAAATATGGCTATAAAGAAATATAAACCAACCTCTCCCGGTCTTAGAGGAATGACTGTTTCTACATTTGAAGAAATCACGAAAACTTCTCCGGAAAAATCTTTGACAAAGAAAAAGAACAAGCATGCCGGAAGAGGCAACACAGGAAGAATAACCGTCAGACATCGTGGAGGCGGAGCTAAGAGAAAATACAGAGTTATAGATTTTAAAAGGTCTAAAGACAATGTTCCTGCAACTGTAAAAGCTATTGAATATGACCCAAACAGAAGTGCAAACATCGCATTATTGTTTTATGCCGATGGAGAAAAGAGATATATCATCGCACCTGTAGGCCTTGAAGTGGGAAACAAAGTTATGTCAGGACCTGAAGCGGATATAAGGGTTGGAAATGCACTTCCGCTTGAAAACATCCCTGTCGGTACAATAATTCATAACATTGAATTAAAGGCAGGAAAGGGAGCTCAGCTTGCAAGAAGTGCAGGCAGCAGCGTTCAGCTTATGGCGAAGGAAGGAAACTATGTAACACTAAGACTTCCATCAGGCGAAGTAAGAATTGTAAGAAAAGAATGCAGGGCGACAATCGGTCAGGTTGGAAACCTTGAACACGAAATTATCAATATCGGTAAGGCAGGAAGAAAAAGACATATGGGAATCAGACCTACGGTCAGAGGTTCTGTTATGAACCCTAACGACCATCCTCATGGTGGTGGGGAAGGTAAAGCACCTGTCGGAAGAAGCGGTCCTGTTACTCCTTGGGGTAAACCAACACTTGGTTATAAGACGAGAAAGAAGAACAAACCTTCTGACAAATATATTGTAAGAAGAAGAAACAAATAAGGAGGATTTTAATGAGTAGATCAACGAAAAAAGGACCTTATGTCGATGAAAGACTTCTAAAAAGAATCGAAGAAATGAATGAAAGCGGAGAAAAGAAAGTCCTAAAGACATGGTCAAGGGATTGTACGATTTTTCCTCAAATGGTTGGACACACAATAGCCGTTCACGATGGAAGAAAACACGTGCCGATTTTCATTGTTGAAGATATGGTTGGTCATAAGTTTGGCGAATTTGCACCAACGAGAACTTTCAGGGGACACTCTGGAGAAAAGAAAACAACAGTTTCATAGTTGTTGTAAGGAGGATAAAAGATGGAAGCGAGAGCAACTGCAAAATACATTCGAGTTTCTCCAATAAAGGTAAAGAGAGTTGCTTCTTTGGTAAGGGGCAAAGATTTGGCAGAAGCAATGAATGTTTTAAAGCTTACAGGCAATAAGCCTGCGAGAATAATAAGTGATGTTCTAAAGTCTGCTGCTGCAAATGCAGAAAATAATCATAATATGGATGTTTCAAATTTGTATGTAGACCAGATTATCACAAACCAAGGACCGACATTAAAAAGGTTCAGAGCCGGTTCTATGGGTAGAGCATCAATAATTTTAAAGAGAAGTTCACACATCAGTGTGGTGCTTAAAGAAAAGGAAGCGTAAGGAGGAGAATATGGGACAAAAAGTAAATCCTCATGGTTTAAGAGTCGGTATAATAAAAGACTGGTCTTCAAGATGGTATGCTAAAGATAAGGATTTCGGAGATGTTTTGGTTGAAGATTATAATATCAGAAAATATATTAAAACAACTCAGTATAACACAGGAATCTCAAAGATTGAAATTGAAAGATTCGGTGAAAAGATAAAGATTTTTATCTATACAGGAAAGCCTGGAAAAATCATCGGTAAAGCGGGTTCCGGAATTGAAGCCGTAAGAAAGCAAATCCAAAAGATGACAGGCAAAAATGTTTATATCAATATAATTGAAGTAAAAAATGTTGATTGTGATGCACAGCTTGTGGCTGAAAACATCGCAGCACAGCTTGAAAGAAGAATATCTTTCAGAAGAGCGATGAAACAATCAATCGGAAGAGCCATGAGAGGCGGAGCCGAAGGAATAAAAACCAGTGTTTCAGGAAGATTAAACGGAGCTGAAATGGCAAGAACAGAACAATATTCAGACGGTAATGTTCCACTACAGACTTTAAGAGCAGACATTGACTACGGCTTTGCTGAAGCTGATACGACATATGGAAAGCTTGGAATAAAAGTTTGGATTAACAAAGGTGAAGTTTTACCTGTTAAGGAGAATAACTAAGGAAAGAGAGGTTAACGGTTATGTTAATGCCTAAGAGAGTTAAGCACAGAAAAGTGCATCGTGGCAGAATGAAGGGCAAAGCTACGAGAGGAACGACTATAACTTATGGCGATTATGGAATTAAAGCTTTAGAGCCTGCGTGGATAACATCTAATCAGATTGAAGCAGCCCGTGTTGCCATGACCAGATATATAAAAAGAGGTGGGGAAGTATGGATTAAGATATTCCCTGATAAGTCAGTAACAAAGAAACCTGCCGAAACCCGTATGGGTAAAGGTAAGGGGGCTCCGGAATACTGGGTAGCGGTTGTAAAGCCGGGCAGAGTTATGTTTGAAATTGCTGGAGTTGATGAAGAAACTGCGAGAGAAGCTATGAGGCTTGCTCAACACAAACTACCTATAAAGACGAAGTTTGTTACTAAAGAAGATTCAGAAAAGGGTGAAAGAGCATAATGAAAGCGAAAGATATAAGAAATTTGAATGATAGTGAATTAAATACCAAATTAGCAAACCTTAAAGAAGAGTTGTTTAACTTGCGTTTTCAACATGCAACAGGTCAGCTTGATAACCCTTTAAAGATTAAGGAAGTTAAAAGAGATTACGCAAGAGTAAAAACTGTACTTAGAGAAAGGGAGCTTGAAGCGAGAGCTTAATGCTAGGTGATTTAATATGGAAAGAGGAAATAGAAAGATAAGAATCGGTAAGGTGATTTCTAATAAGGGCGATAAGAGCATTGTAGTTGCGATTGAAACGAGAGTTAAGCATCCTTTATATCAAAAGATGGTTAAGAGAACTACAAAGTTTATGGCCCACGATGAAAAGAATATCTGTGATATCGGTGATACAGTTAGAATTATGGAAACAAGACCTTTAAGCAAGAACAAGCGTTACAGACTATTAGACATAGTAGAAAAGGTTAAATAGCTAGGAGGTTAATATGATACAACAAGAAAGTAGATTAAAAGTTGCCGACAACAGCGGAGCTAAAGAAATATTATGTATCAGGGTTTTGGGTGGTTCAAGAAAGAGAACTGCCAATGTAGGTGATATTATAGTAGCTACGGTTAAAAATGCACAACCAGGCGGAATGTGCAAAAAAGGGGAAGTTGTTAAGGCAGTTGTGGTAAGAACAAAAAGCGGTATAAGAAGACCTGATGGAAGTTATATCAAGTTTGACCAAAATGCCGCAGTAATACTAAACAATGACAATCAACCAAGAGGAACTCGTATCTTCGGTCCTGTTGCAAGGGAACTTAGAGAAAAGTCTTTTATGAGAATAGTTTCTCTTGCTCCGGAAGTATTATAGGAGGAAAAGAAGAATGCATGTAAAAAAAGGTGATACTGTAATGGTAATCTCCGGCAAAGATAAAGGTGCTATGGGAAAAGTCTTACAAGCAATGCCAAAGGAAAACAGGGTTATTGTTGAAAATGTGAATGTAAGAAAAAAACACATCAGACCCCAAAGAGAAATGCAGCAAGCCGGAATTATTGAAGAAGCATGTCCAATAGATGTTTCTAATGTGCTTTTATATTGTGATAAATGTAAAAAGGGTGTTAGAACTGGCATAAAAATTGAAGCAGACAAAAAAGTAAGATATTGCAAGAAGTGTGAAAGCACTTTTAAATAGGGGGTTATTAATTAAATGAGTAGATTGAAAGAATTATATGATGGTGAGATAAAGAGTTCACTTACTACAAAATTCGGATACAGTAATACAATGCAAATTCCAAAACTTGAAAAAATCGTTTTAAATATGCGTTTTGGCGATTGTAAGGATAACCCTAAGCAAATGGAATCTGCAGTTGGAGAACTTGCTTTAATTTCAGGTCAAAAACCACTTGTTATAAAAGCTAAGAAGTCGGTTTCTAACTTTAAATTAAGACAAGGGATGAATATAGCTGCTAAAGTAACATTAAGAGGAGAGAGAATGTACGAATTTGCCGATAGACTTTTAAATATCGCAATTCCAAGAATCAGAGACTTCAGAGGAATCAATCCAAAAAGTTTTGATGGTAGAGGAAACTTTTCTCTTGGTATAAAAGAACAACTAATCTTCCCTGAAATTGATTATGATAAAATCGAAAAATTAAGAGGGCTTGATGTGATGTTTGTTACGACGGCAAATACAGACGAAGAAGGCTATGAATTGTTAAAGCAATTGGGAATGCCTTTCAAACAAGCATAAGGAGGAAAAAAATGGCAAAGAAAGCAATGATTGAAAAACAAAAAAGGCCACAAAAGTATTCTACAAGAGAATATACAAGATGCAAGATATGCGGAAGACCTCATGCTTACCTTAGAAAATATGGTATTTGCAGAATATGCTTTAGAGAACTTGCTTATAAGGGTGAAATACCTGGTGTAAAAAAGGCAAGTTGGTAAAATAGAAGGAGGTTTTTTAGAAGATGGCTATGACAGATCCTATCGCTGATATGCTTACCAGAATAAGAAATGCCGGTAATGCAAAGAAAAAAAGCGTTGATATGCCTGCATCTAACATGAAAAAAGCTATTGCAAAGATTTTGTTAGACGAAGGATATATTAAAAATTATGAATATATTGAAGATGACAAGCAGGGAAAGCTTGTTATAACACTAAAATACGACCAGCTAGGTAACAAGGTAATTGCAGGAATAAAGAGAATTTCAAAGCCCGGACTTAGAATATACGCAGCATGCGAAGATATTCCAAAGGTATTAAACGGACTTGGAATTGCAATTATATCAACTTCCAAAGGCGTTATGACAGATAAGAATGCGAGAAAGAACAACGTCGGCGGCGAAGTAATTTGTTATGTATGGTAATTAAGGGAGGAATTTTACTATGTCAAGAGTAGGAAATGCACCTGTAAATTTACCTGATGGAGTTGATATAAAGGTAAGTGGTGACAATGTAGTTACTGTAAAAGGTCCAAAAGGTGAATTAAGTCAGGAGATAAGCAAAGATATTAACGTTAATATCGAAGATAAACTTCTTACTGTAACAAGAAACAGTGACGTGAAAGAACACAGGTCTTTACATGGTTTATCAAGAGCGTTAATAAACAATATGGTAATCGGAGTAACCAATGGTTTTGAAAAGAAACTTGAAATAGTCGGAGTTGGTTACAGAGCAGCAAAGCAGGGAAAGAAGTTAGTATTAAATCTTGGATATTCTCATCCTATTGAAATGGAAGACCCTGATGGAATCGAAACGGAAGTAGATGGAACAAACACTATTATCGTAAAGGGAATAGACAAGCAAAAAGTCGGTGCTTATGCTGCAAATATAAGAGAAAAGAGAAGCCCTGAACCTTACAAAGGAAAAGGCGTTAGATACGCTGATGAACATGTAAGAATCAAAGAAGGTAAATCAGGGGCTAGTTAGGAGGAGCTAAGATGATAAAAAAAGCTGTTAAAAATAAAATCAGAAAAGACAGACACAAGAGAATCAGAAACAAAGTACAAGGCACTCCTGAAAGACCAAGGCTAAATGTATTCAGAAGCAACAAGCAAATATATGCACAGCTTATTGATGACCAACAGGGAGTGACACTTGCAAGTGCTTCAAGCATTGACAAAGAAATAAAAGCTCAATGTGAAGGGATAACAAAAAGCGAAGCTGCGAAAATAGTCGGAGCTCAGGTTGCTAAAAATGCAAAAGAAGCCGGAATAACAAAATGTGTATTCGACAGAGCCGGATATGTGTACCAAGGAAGAGTTCAAAGTTTAGCCGATGGTGCAAGAGAAGCCGGATTGGAATTTTAAGGAGGCAATATGAATAAAGATTTTAATCCTGAACAATTAGATTTAAAAGAGAGAGTTGTTGCGATAAACAGGGTTACAAAGGTTGTTAAAGGGGGTAGAAATTTCCGTTTTTCTACATTAGTTGTTGTAGGAGATGAAAATGGACATGTGGGTGTTGGACTTGGAAAGTCTATTGAAATCCCTGATGCAATCAGAAAAGGCATTGAAGATGCTAAAAAGAGTATGATCAGTGTCGGACTTGTTGGAACGACAATTCCTCATGAAATTATAGGTAGATTCGGAGCCGGAAGAGTTTTACTTAAGCCAGCTAAAGAAGGTACGGGAGTTATCGCAGGGGGACCTGCACGTGCCGTTATAGAGCTTGCAGGAATTAGAGATATCAGAACAAAATCTCTTGGTTCAAACAATGCTAGCAATATGGTAAAAGCTACTTTGCAAGGTTTATCTCAATTAGTTACATTGGAAGATGTTGCTAAGAAGAGAGGAAAATCTATAGAAGAAATATTAGGATAAGGAGCGTGATTAATATGGCAAAGCAATTAAAAGTTACGCTTAAGAAAAGCTTGATTGGAAGAACTGCCAATCAAAAAAAGAACATTGAAGCACTTGGACTTAAAAAAATCGGACAAAGTGTTATTAAAAATGATACTCCTCAGGTAAGAGGAATGATCACCAAAATGAATTTTATGTTAGAAGTTGAAGAAATTTAAGGGGGTTTTTTGATGAGATTACATGATTTAAAACCTGCCCAAGGTTCAACAAGAAAACCTATCAGAAAAGGTAGGGGAACAGCAACAGGAAGAGGAAAAACAGCAGGAAGAGGACAGGATGGACAAAAATCCCGTTCAGGCGGTGGTGTTAGAATCGGTTTTGAAGGGGGACAAATGCCTTTAACAAGACGTGTTCCAAAGAGAGGTTTTTCAAACTATCACTTCAAAAAGAAATTTGCCATTGTAAATGTGGAAAGATTAAATGAAATAAAAGAAGGCACTGTTGTAACTAATGAACTTTTGAAAGAACTTGGGATGGTTAAGAATAAAGAAGAAAATATTAAAATATTGGGAAATGGAGAATTAAAAGTTGCACTTACGGTTAAAGTTGATAAAGTAAGCGAAAGTGCGAAAGAAAAGATAGTTTCAGCAGGCGGGAAAGTTGAGGTAGAATAGGATGCTTACAACTATCAAGAAAGCTATAAAAATTCCTGAACTTAGAAAGAGAATACTTTTTACACTTGCTATGTTAATAGTATTTAGAATTGGTTCTTTCATTTCAGTTCCTTTTGTAAATCAAGAGTCAATTGCAAATCTTGTTCAGGAAAATGCGATGTTTGGGCTGCTTAATATAATTTCAGGAAATAACTTTGCAGAGTTTTCAATCTTTGCAATGTCAATAACTCCTTATATTAACGCATCAATCATCATTCAGCAAACCAATTCCCAGAGCATCCGCTACATTAATTTTACC
>CAMSGF010000019.1 GCA_947058225.1 uncultured Eubacteriaceae bacterium | reverse complement strand
TTTGCACCTACGAACGCAGCAAAAAACAATCTTCTTAACGAAAAAAAGAAAAAAGGAAACTATAATTCACTCGGAGCATATCAGTCAACCGACAGTCCGTATTACAGCTGGTATTCATTTGGAAATTTTCCCGATGATTATGAATCGTGGTGGGGAATAAAAACTCTTCCGCAGGTAAATGAAAATGACAAGTCGTATCAAAATTTTATCTTAGGAGAAAACGGAGTTATAAAGACGTGGTTAAGGCGTGGAGCGATGGGATTTAGGCTCGATGTGGCAGACGAACTTCCAGATTCATTTTTAAAGAAAATAAGAAAATCTTTAAAAGATGAAAACAACGATGCACTTCTTATCGGAGAGGTGTGGGAAAATGCGTCAAACAAAATTGCATATGAAAAAAGGAAAGAATATCTTTTTGGAGAAGAGTTAGATTCTGTAATGAACTATCCTTTTAAAAATGCGATTATTGACTTTATAAGAAACAAAAATGAAAAAGCACTTAAATTTGCCATAAATGATATTTTAAACACATATCCAAAACAGGTAACAGACTGCTTAATGAATATGCTCTCAACCCACGACACCGTCAGGATAATAACTGCCCTTGCAGGAGAAAATATGGACGGAAAGTCAAAGGAAGAAAAAGAAAATGTATTTATACCAAAGGAAAATTTGGAATTTGCAATAAAGATGCTTAAAATGGCAAGCTTAATACAATATACACTTCCCGGAGTTCCATGTTTGTTTTATGCAGACGAGGCGGGACTTGAGGGATATGAGGACCCGTTAAACAGAAGATGTTATCCATATGGAATGGAAAATGAAGATTTAATCGAATGGTACACTCTTCTCGGAAAGATAAGAAATAAAAATGAAGTGTTTATTGACGGAGATTTAAAACTTATTTATGCAAAAGACGGTGCGATTGTATATAAGAGAACAAATGGGAAAAGTGAAATAACAGTCGGAGTAAACAGAGGTGAAAATGACATAACGATAGACACAGTAAAACCACACATAAATCTGCTTACAGGTAAAAAGACAGACGAAATATATATATTAAAAAGCAACGAAATGATGCTTTTAAAGTAACGGAGGATAAAAAATGGATTATAAAGAAGAATATAAAAAATGGCTTGAAAGCGACATTGTCGATGATTCCATTAAAGACGAATTAAAAAACCTTAAAGACAATGAAGAAGAACTAAAAATGAGATTTCTCGGGATGTTAAGCTTTGGAACGGCAGGGCTTAGGGGAATTATCGGAGCAGGTCTTAATATGATGAATATCTACACTGTCAGATACACTACACAGGCTTTGTCAGACTTAATAAGCAATATAGGAGAAGATGCGAAAAAAAAGGGCGTTTGTATCGCATATGATTCAAGAAACTTTTCATACGAATTTGCAAAGGAAAGTGCACTTGTTCTTGCAGCAAATGGGATAAAGGTATACCTTTTTGATGAATTAAGACCAACCCCTGAATTGTCCTTTGCAATAAGAGATAAGGGTGCAATCGCAGGTATTAACATAACCGCCTCTCACAACCCAAAGGAATACAACGGATACAAGGTATATTGGGATGACGGATGCCAGCTTCCTCCTAACCACGCAAAGCAAATTTCTGACAGATTAGACGAAATTGATATATTTAATGATGTAAAAACAATATCCGAAGAGGAAGCAAACAAAAAAGGTTTAATCGAAATGATGGGTATTGAGGTAGATGAAAGGTATATAAACAAGGTATTGGAACAGGCGATTTCAACAGATGTCGTAAAAAAACAAGCCGATACATTCAAAATAATATACACACCTTTCCATGGAAGTGGATACAGACTCGTTCCCGAAGTTTTAAAAAGACTTGGAATGAAACACATAATAACAGTGCCTGAACAGATGATTTTAGACGGCAACTTCCCTACCGTTAAATCTCCAAACCCTGAAAATAAGGAAGGCTTTACGACGGCGATTGAAATGGCTAAAAAGGAAAACATAGATTTAATCATAGGAACAGACCCGGACGCAGACAGAGCAGGAATCGTTGTAAGAAATAATAATGATGAATATGTAACACTTTCAGGAAATCAAGTCGGCGTGCTCCTTTTAGACTACATCATAAAAGCAGAAAAAGAAAAGGGCATTTTAAAAGACAATCCTGCAGTAATAAAGAGCATCGTCACAACAAATCTTACACAGGCCATATGCGATAAACACAATATTAAATTATTTAACGTTCTGACAGGTTTTAAATTCATCGGTGAAAAGATAAAAGAATTTGAAGAAACGGGAGAATATTCTTTCCTATTCGGATACGAAGAAAGCTATGGATACCTAAAAGGAACGTATGCAAGGGATAAAGATGCGGTTGTCGCAAGTATGTTAATAACTGAAATGGCATGCTGGTACAAAGATAAGGGTATGAGTTTATACGAAGCGATAGAAAAGCTTTATGAAGAATACGGATACTACGAAGAAACCGTCACTTCAATCACAATGAGCGGACTTGACGGAATTGAAAAGATGAAAACTACGGGAGAAAATTTAAGAAAAAATCCTCCAAGTCAAATCGGCGGAACCAAAGTCGCAAAGGTGAGAGATTATCTAAAAGACGAAGTTATCGACTTAGCGACGGGAGAAAAAGAAAAAACGGGACTTCCAAGTTCAGATGTATTATTCTATGAACTAATTGACGGAAGCTGTGTGGTATACAGACCAAGCGGAACAGAGCCAAAAATCAAACTTTATATTTTAGTAAAGGCTGAAAATAAAAGTGAGGGAGCAAATAAAACAGAACACTATTTAGATAGTATTACATCTTTGGTAAAATAAAAATTACATCTTAATAAAATATAAATAAAAAAGACAGTAGCTTCATCTACTGTCTTTTTATAACAAAATATAATACTTCATATGTCAAATTTAAAACTCCCCTACCCTGTTTTATTTCACATTAAAACTCACTCTTTCAAAATTAAACTTATCTTTATTAGAATTATCTTTTATTCCTTAAAACTCTAAAATTTATTTGTCTTAATTTTGTCATAAGCTTTTTATCATTCCATATACTATGCAAACTTATTAAAAATTTATTTTTTTAATAAATTTATTTTAAAAAAGCAAATACATTCTATTTTCAAATTTAACTAATAACATTAAAACCAAAACCTTGTCAGTAATGAACAAAAACAGAAAAATATATCAATATAAATTGAGTTTGAAGCAATATTAATTTTGAATATTTATTATCCTTATTTTACTATATCCCATAAATTATTAATCATCTATTTTCTGTTTGGTTTCCTTTTAATTTCCAATAATTTAATAAAATCATCAAACAAAGAAGTGTCTATTGGCTCAAACATCATCCATTTGCCATCACGATAAGTTTTAGTTTCGTCATATATTTTTTGAACTTCTTCTCCATAATTTTCTCTGTCTTTTTCAAATTTTAAACGCTCTGCTTTTCCAAGTATAATCATAAAGCCTATACAGTTTTCTCTTGCGTATAATGCACATAGTGTTTTACCGCCTCTGCGATATTTATATTCATATTTCCACGCTTTACCGCCCTTATTCCACAAACAATCCATATCATATTTTTCATTAATCATTGAACATAATTTATTCCATACATCATATAAAGATTTTCCGACTAAAGCTGTCATTTCTTCTTTTGTAGGTATTTTATCAAGCATTATATTCTCCTTTATAACTTTAAGTTTATTTTTGACCTTTAATATAAAATAATTTTACAATACATTATAAACAAAATTATTTTATTAAAAAAAGAAATATTATAATTTTTAATATAATTTAATACTTATGTAAGTATACTAAATCTTTATTTATGAATTATATACTTTAAAATCAAAATTCATAGGTAATAAATGTTTCCAACTTAAACCAAAATTATACATATCAAATTATCATATAATATATATCAAAATAACATATAATAAGAAAAGTAATATTTATATTTTTATTTATTCACTCCGTTTTGTTCGCATACATCTTTTAAACAGCAAGCTATACAATTTGGCTTTCTTGCAAGGCAGACCTTTCTTCCATGCCATATAATCCAATGGTGTGCATCAGACCAATAATCTCTTGGAATATTTTCCATAAGCTGCTTTTCCGTCTTTAAGACGTCCTTTGATTTTGCAAGTCCAATTCTGTTTGAAACCCTTTGAACGTGAGTATCAACCGCAATGGCAGGAACACCGTACGCATTTGACATAACGACATTGGCTGTCTTTCTTCCAACTCCGTTTAAGGCAGTAAGTTCCTCCATAGTCCTTGGAACGTTACTGTCATATTCATCTATTAAAGTCTTGCAGGTCAATATGATATTCTTCGCTTTTGAATTAGCAAGACCACAGCTTTTTATTTCCTTTTTTAAACCTTCTTCTCCAAGTTCTAAAATTTTTTTTGGAGTATTTGCTTTTTTAAATAAAACCTTGGTTACCTTATTTACTCTTTCATCAGTACACTGCGCTGAAAGAATTGTCGCAACGAGAAGTTCAAAGGGAGAATCAAAATTTAACCCACACTTATATTCTTTATAATTTTCTTTTAAAATATTTATTGTTTTTTTAATTTTTTCCTGTTTCATTTTTTACCTGTTTTTACTGTTTTTACTTTTTTTTAATTGTATCATAAACTACAAAATAAGACAAAATAAAAAAGTAGAAATTTGCTTTTGAGGTGATAAAAATGAAAAAATCTACACTTTCCATGATGGCTGGCATTACAGGAATTTTAACAGGAATGGGATTAGCATCTTATGCAATGACAAATCCTAACAGCAGTAAGTCTATGAAAAAAGTAAAAAATCTTGCTGAAGATGTTGCAGATGAAGCAAAAGATTTAGCTAATGACATTTTTGATAAAAAAAATTGTAAAGGCTCTTGCCACTAAAAAAGACAAGACTTCAGGTATGTACCTGAAGTCTTGTTTTAATTAATTTTAATGAATTAAGTTTTTAATTTTTTGTTTGTATATTTTTTGGATTAATATTAGTATATAACGTGCTTTAATATAATATGTTTTTTAATATAATATATAAAAAAAGAGAATGGAATGAGGTGGGGCGGCGGCTTTGAAAAATAAAAGATTTTAAAAATAAATTTTTAAAATCTTTTATTTTTCAAAGTTCAGGCGATTTTTCAAATCGCCTGTAAGTGAAATGCTTTAGCATTTCACCCGCTGCCCCACCTCCACCCTACCAAAAACCCACGATACAAAAACCGGATAAAACATAACCACAGTATATTATAAACATATCCATATACCAACATCTGCAACATTTAACTTTTAAAAAATATTTATTTAATTAAATCTTAAAGCTAAGCCATTCAAAAAATATAACGCATATAACCCTACTTAAGCAAACAAAAACAAATATCAAAATATCAAATAAACTTATGCACTCTCCCTGCTTTCATATTTCTCCTTAATATAAAAAGGCAGATACATCAACGCCCAAACTATAAATAAAGCTACACACATTCCTACAATATAAAAATCCATTCCGAATATATCCGCTATAATCATCAAAGGTGAGCCTTTGCTCGGTTCATTTAAGAACAAAAAATCAGTTCCCCATCTTTTATTTAAAAAATAATCCGGAACACCTAAACATACTAAAAATAAAAAACACTTGTGTAAACACCTGAAATCAGGCACAAGCTCTTTTGTATAAAGGCTTACAATCGGTACGACAACAAGCCATAAGTGTATCGTAAATGAATTAAAACAAGACACATGAAGAAGCGGAAAATCTACCCAGTTTGGAAAGATAAGTGCGGCTAAAGCTCCTGGAAGAACTAAAGCATATAACATCTGTTTACTTAAATATGTACGCTTAAAAGCATAATACGATACTATGAATATAGACGCCCCGCATAAATGAAGCGGTAGATGTTCATAATTTAATGTTCCCATAAAGTAAAATATAATATCTTTTACAATTTCTTGAATTAATATTAAATAAGCAAAGAATTTTAAAAATTTTTCTCTTCCTATCTCATCTAAATTCTTATAAAGTCTGCACATAAAATATAAAAATAATACCATCAAAAAAAGTATACCTAGATGAGCTGCTCCATACATTTTCCAAGGCATAGTATTTTTTGGTATTAAATCTAAAGGTGTAAAAAAATATTTAAAAGTCATTATTATCTCCAAACAAGATTTTATTTTAAGATAATACACCTTTCGACTAATTTTTGCAAGTTTTTACTCTTTTCTTTTTCTATACTTTTTTCCGACTCTATATAAAAAATAAAGAATAACAACATAACATATCAAACTGCTTAATTTTATTCCTATTCCCATAATTTTCCTCTTTTATTTGATTTTATATTAAATTTATATTACAATTATATAAGTTATATTCAAAAGATTATTTTATTATATTTTAAAAATCACAACATTCTTGGAGGTTTAAAATTGAATAAAGAAGAGTTAGCGAATATCACAGTATCTAAATTGAAAGAAATTGCAAAACAAAAAGGAATCCCAAAAGCTTACAAGTATAAAAAAGAAGAACTCATTAATCTTATTGTAAATATAAACGACGACGAAAACTCAAAAAACAACGATAAAGAAGACAAAGACATATATTCAAACTTAAAAGACCCAATAGAAAATAGCTTTTACTTAGAAGGAATAGTACATATTCTCCCTGAGGGATTCGGTCTGTTGAAAAACGAACAAGGGCTGTCCCCTGCTGACGATGTATACGTCGCGGCAAGTCAGGTTCAAAAATTCAAACTTCAATCCGGAGATAAAATCGGAGGAAAAATAAGAAAAGCAAAAAACGGAGAAAAATACAACGCAATGCTTTTCTTAGAAAAAGTAAACGGAAAAGCCACAAAAGATATTTTAAGAAAAGAAAAAGAAGTTTTAAATGCTTCAAATAAAAAAGATTTATCTCAATATGAAATTTCCCATGAGGGTATTTTAGATATTTTATCCGATGGATATGGCTTTTTAAGAACGTACAATTATCTAAATGGTGATAATGACATATACGTCGCACCTACTCATATAAGAAAATATAAATTAAGAGAAGGCGATTTAATAAAAGGAAAAATAAAATTATCTTCTGAAAATGACAAATTTGATGCACTTCTTTACGTTGAAGAAGTAAACGGAAGGAAACCGGAGGAAATAATCTCCCGTCCTGATTTTGAAAAATTAACACCGATTTTCCCAAATGAAAAAATTAAACTTGAAACTTACGATGACACACTTTCTACAAGAATAATCGATATATTCTCCCCTATCGGAAAAGGGCAAAGAGGTTTAATCGTGGCTGCTCCAAAAGCCGGCAAAACCATATTATTAAAACAAATTGCAAAATCTATAAGAAAAAATTATCCAAAAATTAAATTAATAGTGCTTTTAATAGACGAACGTCCCGAAGAAGTAACAGACACGAGGAACCTTGTGGGAACAAGCGGGGACCACCCCGTAAGGCTAAATACTTCTGCTCATATCTGTTACTTCTTCGGGACGTTCGTCTATTAAAAGTAACAGATATGAGCAGAAGTATTGACTGCGACGTCGTATATTCAACATTTGACCAAATGCCGCAAAATCATATCAAAGCAGCACAAATGGTCTTACAAAGAGCAAAAAGACTCGTCGAGTTAAAAGAGGATGTCGTAATTTTAGTCGATAGCTTGACGAGATTTACAAGGGCAAATAATTTAGTCGTGCCACCATCCGGCAGAACACTTTCAGGCGGACTTGACCCAGAAAGCCTATATCTTCCAAAAAAATTCTTCGGAGCAGCAAGAAATATCGAAGAAGGCGGAAGTTTAACTATTCTATCAACAGTTTTAGTCGATACGGGAAGTAGAATGGACGATGTAATATTCGAAGAATTTAAAGGAACGGGAAATATGGAATTAATCCTTGAAAGAGATTTGGCACTTAGAAGAACTTTCCCTGCGATAAATTTAGTAAAATCAGGTTCCAGAAAAGACGAACTCCTTTTAGAAAAAGACGAAATAAAAACTGCCACAATCATACGAAGAAGCTCGTTAGATTCCATAGAATTAAGTGACAAAACCATAAACTTATTTAAAAAGACAAAAAATAATAATTCATTTATAAAAAACATTTTAAATAACAAAGCAAAATAAAATTAAAATTGTAAATAAATTTATATATTAAAATAAAAACGGTAACTTATTATGAAAGGAAAATATAACAAAAATAATGATGAAAATATTGAACTGGGGTGTATAAATGTAATACTTATAATATTTTTCATATTTATACTTATTACAACACTATTAGGAATACTACCTTCAATAATTTTTTCTGAAATAGATGAACATAAAGAATATAATAAAACTTACGTTACAAACTTTAAAAAGTATAAAAGTGATTTTGAAGCAATAGAAAAACTTGTTTTAAAAAATAAATACAAACTAAAAGAGGAGCATTCATTTTATATATATGATAATAAATTATACTATTTATATAACGACAAAAAAGATGAAAATAAATTAACGGAAAAAGAAGTAATAATGACTAAAAAACAAAGAAAAAATTTAAAAAGTATATGCAAATGCTTTGAAGAAAATGATGGTATTTTAAGTAATATAAACGTAAATGAAAGACAAATATCTTTTGAAACATCAATAGAAGTTGATAGGTTTGCTCTTATACACACATTTAATAATTATGCTCCAAATATGAATTATAAAAACAAAGATATACATCTGCATATAAAGAAAATAGAAAAAAGCTGGTATACAATAAAAGGCAAAAGTCACTATTAAAAGTAACTTTATAATAAAGCATTAGAAAAAGTTTTAGAGTAAGTTAAAAAATAAAAGTGATTTTGAAAAAATTATAATCAGTGAAAATAAAGTTTCTTCTCACTTCTCGACCAAAATAAACATTTTTTCATTAGTATACTACAAAACGTACAAAGACAAAAAAATCTTACCAGATATTAAAGCATATTTATATAAAAAACCTTGAAGATAGATACTATACAATCAAAGGTACAACAGATTATAATATTTAATTATTTTAAACTAAAATAAGGTTAAAATATCAATTATCAAAATATACCAGTTTATTTGACTTTAATACAAAAACTGTTATAATCAAAACCGTAAACAACTTGTATTCATAATAAAATGAAACGAGATTGGAGGAAAAAATGAATAAAATTTTAAAAGATACAAAAAAATTAACTTTTATCGGCGTAATGTTCGGACTCACACTTTTCTTTACTTTTACAGTCGGTGTAATTCCCGCATCTTTTGCATCTCTTGCAATACTTATATTTATCCCGACAATCATAACTTCAATAATTCATGGTCCTATCGCCGGAGGTATTATGGGATTTTTGGCAGGAGCCAGCACACTGCTTCGGG
>CAMSGF010000018.1 GCA_947058225.1 uncultured Eubacteriaceae bacterium | reverse complement strand
AGAAAGTAAAAGCAAAGAATATGAATATGAAAAAAGGAAGAGGAGAGAAGTACCAATGTCATAACTGATGAAGATTACATAAAAATAGCTTCCTTTTTGGAAGAAAACAATATCGATTATGGCATCTTTAAAAATGGGAATTTAGACTTTTTATATTGGGATAAGAGCGAGATTATTCAAGAGAGTATTAAAAAGTTCTTTTTAAAGACTAAAATTATAGAGCACGATGTGTTAAATTCAAAAGGTGTATATAAAATCTGTATATATTATAAAAACGAAAATGAATTAAAACTGTGCAGGGATATGTTTGAAGGGTTAAATGTAGAAAGTGTGATTGCGGATAGGGGTTTTTTGGATGTAATGGGTAAAGGCACCACTAAATTCAGCGGAGTTATGCAAATAGCAGATGTTTTGGGTATTACAAAAGATGAGATTGCATTTGTCGGAGATCAGGAAAATGACCTCCCTGCGATTATCGGAAGTGGTCTTGGAGTTTGTGTGAACAATGCGGTGGACAGTGTGAAAGAACACAGTGATATAATTTTAGAGCAGACCAATGACGAAGATGCGATATATCATGTAGTTCATGATTATATTTTATGTTAAAGGGGTATATAAATGACAAAATACAAATTACTTGTGACAGATATGGATGCAACATTATTAAAAGACGATGGGAGTTTATCTGACAGAAATAAAGAGGCTATAAAAAAGCTGCTTGAAAACAGCGGTCATGTTGCTCTTGCAAGCGGAAGAGTTTGGACAAATATGTTAGAAATGGTTAAAATTGCCGGTGTTGAAAATGAAAGGCACATTGCAAATAATGGAATTAACATATTTGATATGAAAGGGAATGTCGAGATTCTTCATTATCTTGAGCAAAGTGAAATAGATAGAATTTTAGACTTTTTAAATGATAACGGAATAGAAAATAATGTTTTTAATAAAGATATGATAGTTCATAACAATCATTATAAATTGTTAAAACAAATGGCAAAGTATAACGGAGATTTTAAAACGGTTGTTGGAAGTCCATATGAAGCCAAAGGGGTATTTTTAATATATGGGCTTATTGAGAGTGAAGAAAAGAAAAATGCTATGCTAAACCTTGCTAGTGATAAGACGACTGCATATACGGGAGATGGCTTTTGTATATTTGCTCCTAAGGGGAGTGGAAAATATGATGGAGCAAGGAGATTGGCAAAGGAATACGGAATAAGTGAGGATGAGATGATTTGCATTGGGGATAGTGGGAATGACATTGATATGTTGGAAAAATGTAATTTTTCAATCGCAGTTAAAAACGCAGAGGAAGAGGCAAAAAAAGCTGCAAAAGAGGTTATTGACAGGACAAACGAAGAAGATGCCATCGCTTATGTTATAGAAAAATATATGTTATAGGGGAGAAAAAATGATAAAGGCACTCGCAGTAGATTTAGATGATACTATAGCAATGGATAATCACGAAATTTCAAAGACGGATATAAAAGCTATAAAAGAATTAAATAATGCAGGGGTTAAGGTTATAATAAACTCCGGAAGAAGTGAGTTTGGAGTTAAGAGGTGCATTGAAGAATTAGGTCTTATGGGGCATGCACACCTTGCGGTAAACGGAGCGGTTATCCTTGATTATACAAAGGAAGTTTCAAGTGTTGTTATAAAGCCTTTTGAGAAAAAAGTATTTAACTTTTTAATAAATAAATTCAGGAAAGAAAAGATTGAATTTAATGTGTATAGAGACGGCGGACTTACATATGAGTTTGCTCCAAGACTTTATGAGTGGAACAGTGGGTTTCATGGGAAAGAATACGTTACAAAAGGGGATGTGTTTAAGGAGTCTGACAGATGTCCGAGAATTTGTGTCTACTACGAGGATGAAGAGGATGTGAAGTATTTAAGAAGTATATGTCCGAAGGGATATTGGTCGACAGCGAATTCTCACGTTTTAGATTATATGCCGGGTGGCGTTAATAAGTGGAGTGGTTTGGAGTATGTTCTTAATATGTATGGGATAGACAAAAAAGACGTATGGTGCATGGGAGATCAGGAAAGCGATATAGAGATGTTTAAAAACTGTGCGAAGTCATTTGCGGTTAGTAACTGTGATGATTTAGCGAGAAAGACCGCTGATGTGATACTTCCAAGAAGCAACAACGAAAACCCTGCCTCGTATCTTATATATAAATACATATTAAAAGATGAAGAGAAATTAAAAAATATTTTATGAGGAGATGCAGATGATAAAATTATTAGCAGTAGATTTGGATGATACACTCGCCAATGATAAACATGAGATTTCAAAGGCGGATATAAAGGCTATAAAGGAACTCACTAAAGCAGGGGTTATGGTTGTTATAGATTCTGGGAGAAGTGAATTTGGGATAAAAAGACACCTTGAAGAGCTTGACCTTATGGGGCATGCTCACGTTGCGGTAAACGGAGGGGTTATATTAGACTACACATCTGAAAACAAAGTTATTAAGCCTATTGAAAAAAGTGTCTTTGACTATATGACGAATAAGTTTAGAAAACAAAAAAGAGAGTTTATGGCGTATAGAGACGGAGGGCTTACATATGAGTTTGCTCCAAGGCTTTACGTTCCGGTAAGCGGTTTTCATGGGGCGGAAAATGTTACAAAAGGGGATATTTCAAAAATTGAGGAATGTCCAAGATTAAACACATACTATTCAGATGAAGAGGACCTTAAATATTTAAGGAGTATCTGTCCTGATGGGTATTGGTCGACTGCGAATTCTCATATTTTAGATTATATGCCAAACGGGGTTAACAAATGGAGTGGGCTTAAATACGTTCTTGATATGTATGGGATAGACAAAAAAGACGTGTGGTGCATAGGGGACCAGGAAAGCGATATAGAGATGTTTAAAAACTGTGCGAAGTCATTTGCGGTTAGTAACTGTGATGATTTTGCGAGAAAGACTGCTGATGTGATACTTCCAAGGAGCAACAATGAAAACCCTGCGTCATATCTTATATATAAATATATATTAAAAGATGAAGAGAAACTAAAGACGGTTTAGATAAAATATAAAACAGGAGAAATATATGTCTAAAAGTAAAGAAGCGTTTAGCTGGATAATGACGATAGGAATTGCAGTTATCCTCGCACTGCTTGTGAAAGCATTTATAGGAGAGGTTGCAGTTGTTCATCAGTCGAGTATGTATCCCACTTTGGAAGAGGGGGATAGGCTTATTGCGAGCAAAATAAGCTATACTTTATCAGAGCCTAAAGTGCGGGATATATGTGTTATAAAGATAAGCGATAAAAAAGATTATGTAAAAAGAATTATAGGAATGCCCGGTGATACTGTTGAGATAAGAGACAGCAGGGTTTATATAAACGGGAATGGGATGTATGAATCTTATATAGCAGATGATATTACGTATGATAATTATCCTTTGACAAAGGTTCCAAAGGGGTGCTATTTTGTTATGGGGGATAACAGGGATGATTCCATAGACAGCAGGGATGATTCCATCGGGTTTATAAAAAGAAAGCAAATAATAGCCAAAATTGTATTCAGAATTACTCCGTTTTCAAGGTTAGGAGATGTTTACAATTAAAAAGGGATATAAAATTATATTATTTTTTATACTTTTTGTAATTATAGTATCGGTATATTTTTATAAAAGTTCTATTGTAAAAATAACACTTGATTCAAATTCTTCCACAGGGTATGCGTGGGAATATAAAATAAGTGATGAAAAAGTATTAAAGCTTCAGGATGAAAAGTTTATCGGTGATAAGAGGGAAGGTCATATTGTGGGTGTGGGAGGGAAGAACATTTATACTTTTAAAGCTTTATCGAAGGGGAATGCGACAGTGACTTTCACATATCAAAGACCTAACTCAAAGCCTATATATGTTTATGAATATAACTACAGTGTTGATAATTTTCACAGGATAAAAAAGACAGGCGAGAAGAAAGAGAATAGAGAAGAATTGGATAAATAAAACTTATTATCTGATTGAGGGAGATTTTATGAAAATTATAACAAAATCCGAAGAAGAAACATTTATGCTTGGAAAGCACTTGGGGAAGTTTTTAAAAAAGCCTTTTGTAGTGGAATTAAATGGGGATATGGCAGCAGGGAAGACGCATCTTGCCAAAGGGATATGTGCTTTTTTTGGAGTGGGAAGAGAATTTTCTTCTCCGACATATGCTATAATAAATAAATATTCATGTGATATATATCATATGGACGCATATAGGATAGAGGATATTGAAGAGATAGAATACACAGGGCTTTATGATATTGTAGATGAGGGGATAGTTTTGATAGAATGGGCATCTCTTATAAAAGAAGCAGAGTTCAAAAGAGATTTAATCATAAATATAACAAAAAAAGATTTTGATGAAAGGGTTATAGAGTTTTATTCAAAAAGTGATGAGGGAAAATTTGTTTTAGATAAATTGGAGAAAGAATATGGGAGAAGATAAAATTTGTTTAAAAGATAAACTTATACTTGGAATGGACACTTCCACGAGGGCATGCAGTGTGAGTTTGGTTAAAAATAAGGAAGTTTTAGGAGAAAACTATACTAATTATAAATTAAAACATTCTGAAAAGCTGTTGCTTCAAACGAAGCATTTATTTTTGGATACACATCTTAATATAAATGATGTGGATATATTTGCGGTTGGAATGGGGCCCGGTTCGTTTACGGGGCTTAGAATAGGGGCATCCACCGCTAAGGCATTTGCACATATAGGAAACAAAAAGATACTCGGTGTATCATCAATAAAGGCTACTGCATACGCATTAAGAAATGAAAGTGATAAGATATGTGTTATTTTTGATGCACAAAGAAATGATGTGTACTGCAATTTTTACGAGGTAAATGGTGGTATACTCCATTCAGATAATGATGATGAAATATGGGATATAGATAAGCTGTTGGATAAATTAAAGGGTATGGGGAAAGTGTTATTTGCAGGAGAAGGAGTTTTTAAGTATAGGGATAAGATAAAAGATGCACTTAAAAATGATGCTTTATTTGCAGGAAATGAAAAGCTACTTCCAAGGGCTGAAAATATATGTATGTCAGCCTATGAAGATTCAAAGGAATATAGTTATGATAACTTTCTTCCAAATTATATCCGTGTATCTTCAGCGGAAGAAAATATGAAAAAGCAGGTTTAAATATGAGTCTTATTATAAGAGATGCACTGCTTACGGATGTTGAAGAGATTGCGATTTTTGAAAATAAATGTTTTTCTGCTCCATGGGGTAAAATGACATTGTTTAATGAGATATTAAACGAGGACAGCACATATCTTGTTATCGTGACAGAAGATGAGATTATCGCTTTTGGAGGATATCAGAATATAGTCGGTCAGGGACATATTACGACTATGGCGGTAAAGGAAGAATATAGGAATAAAAAGATAGGTTCTCTTCTTCTTTCCACGCTTATAAATCATGCTAGAAAAGAGAAAATTTTTGATATGACTTTAGAGGTTAGAAGGTCAAATTTTAAGGCGATTAAGTTATATGAAAAATTTGATTTTAAAATTTATGGGAAAAGAAAGGAATATTATTCGGATAATAAAGAAGATGCGTATATAATGTGGAGGTTTTCGGATGAATTAGAAGAGGTTTGATTTTTTGTGATGAAATCTCTCTTTTTTAAATTATTGATGTATTTATATTGTAGATTTTAATAATATGTTTATAATATTTAATAATGTGGTTTTAGAAATAATATTTAATATATATTTAGAAGATATGTAAATAAGGGGAAAATTAATGAAGTATAAAAACCAATTAAAAACAAAAAAAATTATCGTTATGTTTTTTATCATAATAATGATACTGTCAGCCGGTGGGAGTGTTTTTGCAGCGAATAATGAGTTTGTGGTTAAAAAAGGCAAGACGTATAATAAAACAAATATGTTAAATACATATTCCTCTTTTAATAACGAGGGTGTTATTGACGGAGGGGTTATAATATATTCTCCTGAGATGGAAAACAGAGGTGTCGTTAAAGGGGATGTTATATCTGTTTCAGACAGTTTTAACAATAAGGGTGATATTTGGGGGAACGTACTTGGGTATTACAAGAAATTATATTTAAACAATTCAAATATAGAAAAAAATATATACGTTTTGTCGAATGAAATAATTTCAAAAGAGAAGATGAATATAGGCGGAGATTTAAGCGTATATGCCAAAAAGGTTGAATTAAAGGGGAATGTTAAGGGAGATGTTAAGATAATAGCTGAAGAGGTTATACTCGATGCGAAAGTGGACGGGGAAGTTAAAATTTATGCGAAGGATATTGTGCTTGGGGATAGCTTAAATGTAGGGTCAAACTTATATTACGAATCGGAAGCTCCTATTATAAAAAGCAAGGACAGCGTTATAAAGGGAGAAATAAAGGAGAAAGAGCTTGGGTATAGGTTACTTCCTGTTGAAGATGTTTCTTCTGCTATAAAATTATTTTCAAACAGTTATTCAACGCTTTGTTATTTTTCTATATTGATTATAGGGATAATTCTTGCGAGGTTATTTCCTATTACATTTTATAAAAATGAAGTGCTTTTAAAGAGAAATCTTTTGACCTGTGTGGGAATTGGCGGACTTACTTATATTTTACTTCTTCCGATTATGCTTTTACTTGCGGTTTCTGCGGTTGGAATTCCTGTTATGTTTATGCTTATGGGGCTTTTTGTGGTTATATTTTATTTTTCTCTTTTACCTGCGAGTATATTCCTTGGGAGTACATTTGTGAAAGGGGAGGGCGGTTATGTTATAAAAATCGGGATTGGGTTAGTTATATTATACTTTTTAAAAAGACTTCCGTTTTTGATGATAAATTCTCTTATAACTATGTTTGTTAATCTTTTAGGAGTCGGTTCGATTGTATTTATGATAATGATGAAGCTTAAGGTTAAATACAAAAGCGAGCAAAAGGATATGAATAATCTTATGAAAGCCATAATTGAAAACAGAAACAGACACTATAATAGAAAAGGGCAAATGAATGCAGATAACAGGGACAGTCAAAATTTTGGAGATGAAGATAAAGACAGTAAAAATAAAGACAGTATAAGAAGAGATTACAGCAGTATGGGAAATGATTATAAAAAAGAAGAAGATGAGGAAGAAGAAAAGAATGAAGAATGATTTAATAACTCTTGCGATTGAAACCTCGTGTGATGAAACGGCGTGTGCGGTTGTTAAAAACGGGGAGGAGATATTATCCAATGTGATTCATACGCAAATTGATATTCATAAGGTTTATGGTGGGGTTGTGCCGGAGATTGCATCGAGAAACCATCTTCTTAAAATTTCTTCAGTGGTGGATAGAGCTTTAAGCGATGCAGGGGTTACATTTTCAGATATTGATTTTATAAGTGCGACTATGGGGCCAGGACTTGTGGGAGCGTTACTTATTGGTTTGTCTTATGCAAAAAGCCTTGCGTATAGTTTAGATATACCGCTTGTCGGGGTAAATCATCTTATGGGTCATATCAGTGCGAGCTTTATACAAGGGGCGAAGCCTCCTTTTATATGTCTTACGGCGAGCGGTGGGCATACGAATATTACGAGGGTAGATAATTATAACAAGTATACACTTCTTGGAAAGACACTCGATGATGCGGCAGGAGAGGCGTTTGACAAGGTTGCAAGGAGTCTTGGGTTAGAATATCCCGGAGGGGCAAAAATAGACGAAAAAGCGAAATCAGGCGATGTGAATGCCATAACATTTCCCATTGCTATGGAAAATAATTTAGACTTTAGTTTTTCAGGGGTAAAGAGTGCCGTTTTAAATTATTTAAACAGCAAAAAAATGAAAGATGAAAAGATAAACATAAATGATGTATGTGCAAGTTTTAACAGGTGTATTGTTGATACTCTTATAAATAAGACATTTAATGCATTAAGGCAGGAGAAAATGGAAGTGTTATGTGTTGGGGGAGGGGTTATGTGCAACGATATGTTAAGAGACGAATTAAAGAAAAGGTGTGAAAAAGAAAAAGTTAAGCTATATCTTCCCGATAAGATTTATTGTACAGACAATGCTGCGATGATAGGTGTATGTGGGTATTATAATTATATAAAAGGGATAAGGGATGATTTGACACTTAATGCAAATCCGGGTATAAATTTAATATAAAAATTACAGTATTTATGTTGATAAATTAAATGGTAAAATACAGTGTAAACATTACAAATGTGAATATATAGGTGTTTTAAAATGTGGATAACTTTGTGGATATGTGAATAAATCCTGTGATAAAGTTAATAAAAATACATTTTTTATAGATTTTGGAGGAAAAATGAGCAGTTTTCAAACTTATGTTGAAATTAATTTAAAGAATTTAAAAGACAATTATAATGCGATAAAGAAAAAGACGGGAGTCGATGTAATTCCTGTCGTAAAGGCCGATGCGTACGGGCATGGAGCGAATGTCGTAGCAAAGACACTTGAGAGGGAGGGTGTTAAGATATTTGCGGTGTCGAGTGTGTATGAGGCTATGTGTCTTAGGGAAAGCGGAATAAAAAGCGATATACTCATATTAGGGTATGTTCCGGATTATCATTTAAGTGATGTTATAGAAAATAATATCACTACTGCTGTTTACAATTTAGACTATGCTTTTAAGTTGGATAAAGAGGCGAAGAGAAAAGGAAAAAGGGTAAAAGTACATATTAAGATAAATTCAGGGATGAACCGTCTTGGGTTTAAGGGGGAAGATGAAGCCGTAAATGCGGTAAAGGAGATTGAAAAGTTAGATAATATTAAGATTGAAGGGATATTTACTCACTTTGCGACAAGTGATGAAGAAAACAAAGAGTTCAGCAGCAAACAAAAAGAAAATTATATGCAAATAGTAGAAGAGATAGAAAGAGAGGGAATTAAAATTCCTATAAAGCACATTGCAAATTCAGCGGCAATAACAGATTTGGACGATACTTATTTAGATGCAGTTCGTGCGGGAATCGTGTTGTATGGGATATATCCATCAGAAGTTGAGTCTTTTCAAAGGAAAGAGTATAAGCCTGTTATGAGTTTGTATTCCACGATAAGCAATATTGTTCATTTGAAAAAAGGTGATTTTGTAAGTTACGGGAGAAGATACGAGGCTGAAGAAGATGAGGATATTGCGGTTATTTGTGTTGGGTATGCGGATGGATATAATAGGAAGCTTACGAATAAAGGAGAGGTTCTTATTAATGGTAAGCTTAGGTGCAAGATAGCTGGAACTGTCTGTATGGATATGTGTATGGTGAAGTTACCAAAGGGGCATAATGTAAAAATCGGAGATAGGGCAGAGATGTTTGGTGAGAACATATTGGTGGAAGATTTGGCGGATATTTGTGAAACAATACCATATGAGATTCTTTGTCTTATAAATAAGAGGGTTAAGAGGGTTTATGTAGAGTAGTTTTGGTTTTAGATTTGATTGTTGGTGAGGATAATGGTGGGTGTGGTAATTTTGTGTTTTTGTTGAAAACATCTATAGAATGTGGTGGCAGTATAGGGGTGGGGCGGCGGCTTTGAAAAATGCGTCATTTTAAAAATTTATTTTTAAAATGACGCATTTTTCAAAGTGCAGGCGAATGAAATTCGCCTGTTAGTGAAGTGCCAGATTTT
>CAMSGF010000017.1 GCA_947058225.1 uncultured Eubacteriaceae bacterium | reverse complement strand
ATTTCAAATTCTTATGCGATAAGCGATAATTTACTCTCCCTTAAGAAAAACTTTAAAAAGGTGCATTTCGGACTTATAAATTATGAGGATGGAACAAATTCATCACTTAGTATTTCTTATAAATTAAATGAACCTGCTTTTCTTGCAGGAGTTTTGGCAGCAAAAGAAACAAAAACCAAAACAATAGGAATCATTGGAGGAATTTCATCGTCTGATGAAGCATCAATTGCAGGCTTTATTTCAGGAGTAAGAGCAGTTAATAAAAATATTAAAATTATTTTACAATATGTAGGCTCATATAATGATACGCAAAAAGCATTATTTATAACAAACAGTCAAATAAAAAATAATGCAGATATAATCTTTTCAACCTGCGGGGCGAGCACCATAGGTATAACACAGGCAATAGAAGAAGAAAAAAAAGGAACGAGGATTATCAATTCTCATTATTATAATGACACGCCAAAAAGTTCGACGCTTGCAAATATAAAAATAAATTACAAAAATTCAGCATATTATATTTGCGATGCATTTTTATATGATTCTTTTGAAGAAAAAAATATTAAACTTGGAATAAGCGATTCGGTCATTGATTTAGAGGAAAATAAGGACTTAGTCAGTTTAGATGTTTCAAAAGAACTAAACACATTTAGAGATGAGATTTCTCTTAAAGGATTAAATATACCTACTTCAACAAAAAAAGCACAGACATTTACTTATAACAATCCACAAAAGAAAGAAAAAAAGGATACAAAGAAAAATAAAAAGAATTCCAAAAAAAGTTCAAAGGATAAAAAAAGCAGCAAAAAAGGAGCAAAATAATGCTTGATTTAAAACTAAAACAGGAAATCAAACTATCAACTGATTTAAAGCAGGCGATAGATATTCTTCAATATGACATTTTAAAATTAAATGAAGCCTTATTAGATGAAAGAGATGAAAATCCAATACTTGAAGTAAATGAAACATCTCTAAAAAAAGAAATGGAAGTTTACTCCGTTAAAGATGCAGAAGCAGAAGAACCATATATAAATAACTACAACGCAGAAGATTTTACGGAAAGTAACTACTATATAAATAATTATGTCTTAGAAAATATTGATATAACGGACAAGGGAAATGAAACATTATATGACAATTTAATGATTCAGTTAAATACTTCCGATATTGATGATGAACTGTATCAAATTTGCATTAAATTAATAGAAAATATAAACGAAAAAGGTTTTTTGCAAAAAAATATTACCGAGTTGGAAAAAGAAACAAAAATTGAAAGTTCTAAGTTAAAAAAAGCTTTAAATATCATTCAAAGCTTTTATCCGACAGGAGTAGGGGCAAGAAATTATGCAGAATGCATTATATTGCAATTAAAAAAGCAGGGTATTTACACTGATGACCACAAAATACTTTTGATGAATTTTTTAAAAGAGCTTGCATATAAGCAATATGAAAAAATAGCAAAAAAGACTGATTTAGATATCGAATATATAAAATTATTAACCAAAGAAATAACAAGTACGGATATAAATTTTGCAAGTGAATTTGCTAAAAATGACACTGTATATATAACACCTGAAGTTATATTGGAAGTAAAGGATGGTAAAGTCATTATATATCTGAAAGATGATTTATATCCTATCCTTTCAAAAAATGAGAAACTTGTTAAACAAATTGATATTTATAACAAGTCAAGCAGCGAATATAAAAAACTTAAAAAATATATAGATAAAGCCGATTTTTATATAAATGCTTTGGAACAAAGAAAAGAAAACACTTTAAAAATCGCAAGAGAAATTTTTAATATACAAGACTTATTTTTATCTGAAAACAAGCTAAAATCTCTTACAATGGAAGAAATAGCAAACAAAACAAACCTATCCACTTCAACCGTAAGCAGAATAGTTTCAGGTAAATACATACAAACTCCACGTGGAATATATCCGCTAAAATATTTTTTTACGACTAACATAAATAATTCCACAGAGGAGGAAATAAAACAAAAAATTTATGATATTGTAAACTTGGAGGATAAGGCAAAACCATTAAGTGATGATAAAATTGCAGCTATGTTAAAGAAAGATAATATAAAAGTTTCAAGACGAACAGTTGCAAAATACAGAGATTTAATGGGAATACCATCATCATACAACAGAAAAAAGGAGAAGGAAAATGAAGATTAGAGAAAATTTATTAAAAAACAAAAAAGAAAAACCGGATTTCAGTAACTTAGTATTTGGAAAGAACTTTTCAGACCATATGTTTGTTATGAAATACGAAGATGAAAAAGGGTGGTATGATGCAAGCATTGAGCCATATGCCCCAATTACGATAAAACCCGGTGCTATCGTATTTCACTATGGACAGGAAACTTTTGAAGGGCTAAAAGCCTACAAAGATGAAAATGGAGAAATATCACTTTTCAGACCAATGGACAATTTCAAAAGAATGAATAAATCAAATGAAAGGCTTTGTATGCCACAATTTGATGCTGATTTTGTTTTAAAAGCATTAAAGAGATTATTGATTATAGAAAAAGACTGGATTCCAACAGATTTTGGAACAAGTCTTTATATAAGACCTTTTATGATAGCAACAGAAGAAGCACTTGGAGTTAAAACAAGCTCGGAATATACATTTTTTATAATACTTTCACCTGTTGCAAGCTACTACAAAAATGGTATTGCTCCTACTTCAATTTATGTTGAAGATTTTTATGTAAGGGCAAGTGAGGGAGGAACAGGAGAAGCTAAATGCGGCGGCAACTATGCAGCGAGCATAAAACCTTATATAGAAGCAAAGAAAAAAGGATTTGACCAGGTATTGTTTTTAGACGGAAGTGAACACAGATATATTGAAGAGGTTGGAACGAGCAATGCTTTCTTTGTAATTGACGGAACAGTTGTAACACCTTCTTTAAAAGGAACAATTCTTCCCGGTATTACAAGAGATTCTATGATAAAAGTGTTGAAAGATAAAAACATTCCTGTTGAAGAAAGAAAAATAACGGTAGATGAGTTATTTAAAGCATATGATGACGGTAAATTGGACGAAGCATTTGCTTCAGGAACGGCAGCTGTCATATCACCGATAGGAAAACTTTCTTATAAAGGAAAAGATGCAATTATAAACAATGGTAAGATAGGAGAAATCTCTAAACTTTTATACGACAGTTTAACCGGTATTCAATATAAAAAGAATGAAGATAAATTTAATTGGTTAATGAAGGTAGAATAATATGGTAGAATTACTGGCTCCTGCGGGAGATTTGGAAAAATTAAAATATGCTTTTATGTACGGTGCCGATGCAGTGTATCTTGGCGGCGAAAGTTTTTCTATGCGAAAAAATGCAGGAAACTTCAACGAAGAAGATATGGCTGAAGGTATAGAATTTGCACATAATATGAACAAAAATGTATATGTAACTGTAAATATTTCCGCAAGAAATGACGATTTTTCCATACTTCCAGATTATTTAAAACAACTGGATAAATTAGGAGTCGACGGACTGATTATTTCAGACCCCGGAATTATAATGCTTGCAAGGGATATACTTCCTGATATAAAAATTTCATTATCGACCCAGTCAAGCACAACGAATTATAAATCTGTGGAATTTTGGAAAAAGAACGGGATAAACAGGATTGTTCTTGCAAGAGAACTTTCTTTTGATGATATAAAGGGTATTTGTGAAAACAAGCCAAATGATATGGAAATAGAGATGTTCATTCATGGGGCAATGTGTATGTCATATTCCGGCAGATGCCTTTTAAGCAATTACCTCACAGGAAGAGATGCAAACAGGGGAGACTGTGCACAGCCTTGCAGATGGAAATATCATTTAACAGAGGAAACAAGACCTGATGAACATTTTACGATTGAGGAACACGATGAAGGAACTTTCATTTTCAATTCAAAAGATTTATGTTTAATAAGACATATAAACGAATTGATTGATATTGGAGTGGACAGCTTTAAAATAGAAGGCAGAATGAAAAGCAATTTTTATGTGTCTACTATAGTAAATACTTACAGAAAAGTAATAGATGAATATTACAAAGACAGTAAAAACTATAAATTTGATGAAAAATATTACGAAGAACTTACAAAAGTAAGCCACAGACAGTACACCGAAGGTTTTTTTAACGGCAAACCAGACCACACAAGCCAAAATTACGGAACAAGCAGCTATACAAGAAATTATGACTTTGTTGCACAGGTTATTGGTTTTAATGAAGAAAAAGGTATGTATGAAATTGAACAAAGAAATAAATTTTTTATAAATGATGATTTAGAACTTATTTCACCTAAAAAGGAAAGCAAAAGTTTTAAAATAACAAAAATTGTAAATGAAAAAGGCGAAGAGGTTGAAAGCACACCTCATCCTAAAGAAAAGCTTTATGTTTTAACCGACAATACTAAATTATCACCATTTGACTTAATAAGAAAAAAAGTTTATAATTTATAAAGTTGTTCTTCTCAAAATATATGTGAAATTTTATTATATAAATATCAGGAGGTATTAAATGAAAACCAAATTACCGATAGCTTTATCAAACAAGCACTGTCATCTTACAAGAGAAGACATTGATGCACTTTTTGGTAAAGACTATCAATTGACATTAAAGAAAAAGATTTCCCAACCCGGTCAATTTGCATCAGAAGAAAAAGTTGAAATCGTTGGGGAAAAAGGCTCTATGACATTTAGAGTTTTAGGACCGGCAAGAAGTGTAACTCAAATTGAAATTTTGGCAGGAGATGCGTTTAAACTCGGTGTGCCAATTGTATATAAAGATTCAGGAGATATAGAAGGAACTCCCGGATGTACGATTATCGGCCCAAAGGGCAAAATAGTAAAAGACAAGGGCGTTATGGTCGCTGCAAGACACATTCATATGAACGTAGAACAGGCAAAGGAATATGGGGTTAAAGACGGAGATTATGTAAAAGTTAAAGTCGAAGGACCAAGGGGACTTACATTTGATAATGTATTAATAAGGTCAAATGACAAATGTGAACTTGAAATGCACGTTGATACAGAAGAGGGAAATGCCTGCGGAGCAAAAAACGGCGATTTGATTGAAATTATAAAAGAATAATTAAATTAAACCAATAAAAAAGAGATTGTGTTATCAATCTCTTTTTTATTATATTACCCTTTTGGAGTATTGCTTTTTTTACTTTTATCTAAATTTTTATTCTTATATATTTTATTTAAATTTTTATCAAAAAACTTTATCTCATTCACTTCTTCAGGCATTTTTTCAAAATCGCCGTAATATACTTCATCTACAATCGCTTTTTTTTCAAGAAATATAAGTTCCGGTTTTTTACTTCTTTTTAGAGGTTTTATATATTTTGTATACGGAACATCGTACAGATAAATAGCATGATGATCATAATTATAGTCATCTGTAGCGGTATATTCTACACTTCCATAAAAATTGCCATCGTATGAAAGATAAAGATCTCCGTTTTTTTCCACTACTTTTATTTTTGCACTATCATATTTAATAGGAATATGTGTCGTAAACATTGCTGAATATATTCCTATAAAAACTGCTATGGTGACACATATAGAAACAACTGAAATGATTATTTTTTTATTTAACAATTTCTTTTTAAGACCCTTAATTATAGATTCCTCTCGTTTTTGAGCATCTGAATTTAAAGGAATATTAATTTTTTTCTCTTTCATTTTTTTAAGTTCATCTGCACATTTTGTACATTCTTTCAAATGTTTTTCCACCAATTCTCTTGAATCATCACTTAAAACATCATCAATATAAAGTGGAAGTAAATCTTTTATAATATTACATTCATTCATCTTCTTCTATCTCCTCCATATATTCTATAATCATCTTTTTTGCCCTGTAATACGTTACCCTCGCCCAACTGTCACTTTTTGCAAAAATCATACCTATTTTATCAAATGAAAGTTCTCCGAAAACTCTCAGATTAAACACTTCCTTATACGGTTCTTTCATAGTATGTAAAAACCGATGTATCAAAAACGCACTTTCCTTATTTACTAAATTTTCAACTATATTTATATTATCATCTTTAGTATTATCAAAAGGTTCTTTACCGATATAAATTTTTTCTCTTTTATAAAGTGTAAAATAAGTATTTTTTGCAATGGTAAAAAGCCACGCTCTTATATCTTTTTTACCATCAAAACTATCTATTGTCTTTATTGCCTTTAAAAATGTTTCCTGTGTTATATCTTCAGCGATAATTTTATTGGAAGACAGGCCTAAAATATACAAATAAACATCTTTAAAGTAGAGTTTATATATTTCGTCAATTCCCACTTTTCTCCTCCTTTCATAATAATAACTATCGTATTTTCAAAATGTTACAAATAAATTTATTATAATTTAATTTTATATTTTAATTAGAATAAATTTCTTTTATATAACAACGCTATATACTAAAATTTTTAATACACATCAATTATAATACAAATAAATTGATAATAAAAATTATTATACTGATTTTTATTGTTTACATAACTTGTAAAATTAGTAAAAATATAGTATAATATTAGCTGAAAATGTTTTAATATTTTCAATTATCATAAAAAGGGGAGCATAAGATGATACAAAACATATTACAAAGTAAAGTAGCGACAACAATTGTTTCAATAATTGTTATAGCAATATCCGTTTTCTTTTTATTCATTTTTATGAAAAAATGGAAAAGCGGCAAAGACAAAAAGAAAACAAAAGTCAATACAACACCTGCATCAATTAAACCGATGACACAAAAAGAGATTAAAAGTTCTCCTAATATTTTACAGCTTTACAAAGAAAAAGTTATTCAAAGAGATAAATTAATCCAAAAAAAGAAAATCGCAGATGCAAATGTAGTAAACGAAGATTACATTAAGATAACAAATTATATTTTAAGTAACTTTGATGAATATAAACTTGATATGCGTACAATGATTCAAGATGATGATTACAGAGTGCAGGCTGCTGCTTCTATTTTTTGCTTAAGATGTGGGATTGCAGAAAAAAAGGCACTCAAGTGTTTAAGAAAATACGCATCTTCTAAAAAATACGGAGTGGTAAGTCAGGATGCAAGAAAAATATGCACAATGATTGACAAGAAAAAATTACCGTATTACGATGGGTTCCCAAGAGATAATGAAGACGAAGATTAATAAACATTTTACAGGAGAGATGATATGAATAAGGAAGGCTTAAATATTGTCATCATTTCGGACTCACTTGGAATGACAGCAGAAACTGTTTTGGAAGCGTGTAAATTACAATTTCCAAAAAACAGTGTAAAAAGTTTAGAAAAATATTCATTTGTTACTTCTACAAGTGAAATAAAAGAAATAGTAGATAGTATAAGACTAAAAGATAAGGACAATACAATTATTCTATATACTATTGTAATTCCATTTATAAAAAATTATATCGATTTATATACAAAAACTGTCAGAGTAAAAGCTCTTGATATCCTAACCCCTACGTTGGATATGATGAGCCTTACGCTCAAAGAAGCGCCGTATTGCAAATCAGGAATGGATGCTAAAATAGGGAAAAAATATCAACAAAGAATTGAGGCAATGGAATTTGCAGTAAAATATGATGACGGAAAAAAAATTGATGAAGCACTTGATTTATGTGATTTGGTTTTAATGGGTATTTCAAGGACGGGGAAAACTCCATTAAGCATTTATTTGGGAACGAAAAATATAAAAGTATGCAATATACCGATAAGTCCTGATGTGAACTTAACAAAAAAGATTTTCAAAATAGATAAAGAAAAAATAATAGGACTTACGTTAAACGAAGAAAAAGTCGCAGACATAAGATCTCAAAGATTAAAATCTTTAGGATTGTCAGATACCAATAATTACAGCAGCAGAGAACGCATAAAAAAAGAAATAGAATATGCAAATAATATTTTTAACAAATTAGACTGTTTAGTTATAGATGTCAGCGATAAAGCAGTCGAACAAACTGCGATGCTTATACAATCAATAAAAGGAGGAATATTGAAATGAGCAAAAAATGGGTGTATGCCTTCAAAGAAGGTAATGCAAAGCAAAGAGATTTATTAGGTGGAAAAGGAGCCAATTTAGCAGAAATGACAAATATTGGTTTACCGGTACCACAGGGTATTACAATTACTACGGAAGCGTGTATTAATTATTATGAAACCGGATGTGAAATTTCAAAAGACATTGTTGACCAAATTTATGAAAAACTAGCTGAACTTGAAAAAATCACAGGAAAAACTTTTGGAGGAAAGGACAATCCACTGTTAGAATCAGTTCGTTCCGGAGCAAAAATTTCAATGCCCGGAATGCTTGATACAATCTTAAATCTCGGTCTTAACAACAAAACAGTTGAAGCTCTTACTAAAAAGACGGGAAATGAAAGATTCGCATATGACAGCTACAGAAGGTTTATTCAAATGTTTTGCGATGTTGCTCTTGGTATGAACAAAGCTTTGTTTGATGATATCTTGGAAGGAAGAAAAGAAAGCAGAGGTTATAAGTACGACACAGAACTTACAACACAGGATTTGAAACAAATCGTAAAACAATACAAAGAATTATTCCTAGACCAAATGGGATATGAATTTCCTGAAGACCCTAAAGTACAGTTAATGGCGGCGGTTGAAGCAATATTTAAATCATGGAACAACCCAAGGGCAATTACATACAGAAAAATGAATGATATTCCAAACAGAATAGGAACCGCTGTTAATATTCAACAAATGGTTTACGGAAATATGGGAGAAACTTCGGGAACAGGTGTCGCATTTACGAGAAACCCGGCAACAGGAGAAAAAAAGATGTTTGGAGAATTTCTTATGAATGCACAAGGCGAAGATGTTGTTGCAGGTATAAGAACACCTCAATCAATTTCACAATTACAGGAAGTAATGCCCGACGTATATGACCAATTTATAGATTGCTGCAATATGCTTGAAAATCATTATGCTGATATGCAAGACATTGAATTTACAATAGAAGAAGGCAAATTATATCTTCTTCAAACAAGGTCAGGAAAAAGAACTGCACAGGCTTCTTTAAAAGCTGCAGTTGATATGGTTCATGAAGGATTGATTGATAAAAAAGAAGCGGTATTAAGAATTGAGCCAAAGAGTTTAGACCAATTATTACACCCGGGATTTGATTCAAAGGAATTAGAAAAAGCAACAGCTATTGCAAACGGACTTCCTGCATCACCGGGAGCTGCATGCGGAAAGATTTATTTTACGGCAGAAGATGCAACAAATGCCGCAAATAAGGGAGAAGCCGTACTATTGGTAAGAAGTGAAACTTCTCCTGAAGATATTGAAGGTATGAATTCAGCAAAAGGTATTTTAACGGCAACAGGCGGAATGACATCTCACGCAGCAGTTGTCGCAAGAGGAATGGGTAAATGTTGTATAGCAGGTTGCGATGATGCAAGGGTTGATGAAAACAAAAAGACCTTAACCATTCAAAATGAAACATTCCACGAGGGCGATTTCCTTTCATTAGACGGTTCGACGGGAAATGTATACAAAGGTGAAATTAAGACTGTAGATGCAGTTTTATCCGATGAATTCAAACAGATTATGGAATGGGCAGATGAAATAAGAAGATTAAAAATAAGAACTAATGCTGACACACCAAGAGATGCACAGGTTGCGGTTGATTTTGGTGCAGAAGGTATTGGACTATGCAGAACAGAGCATATGTTCTTTGACGCAGACAGAATTATTGCAGTAAGAAAAATGATTTGTTCAAAAACTTTAACTCAAAGAGAAGAAGCATTAAAGAGTATTCTTCCAATGCAAAAAGAAGATTTCAAGGGACTGTTCAAGATTATGGCAGGAAAACCTGTTATAATAAGACTTTTAGACCCACCACTACATGAATTTCTTCCAAAAGAAGATGAAGAAATAAAACAGCTTGCTGTTGAAATGGGAATTTCTTATGATGAACTTGTAGGAAGGATTGAAGATTTACAGGAAGTAAATCCTATGTTGGGTCACAGAGGATGCAGACTTGATGTAACGTATCCTGAAATTGCAGTAATGCAGACAACAGCTATATTACAGGCAGCTATTGAAGTTCACAAGGAAGAAGAAATTGAATTGGAACCTGAAATTATGGTGCCTCTTGCAGGAACATACAAAGAATTAAAATATGTTATAGACAGAATAAGAGAAACTGCTAATAATGTATTTAAGCAATCAGGGGAAAAAGTTCCGTTTAAAGTAGGAACTATGATTGAAATTCCAAGAGCTGCACTTACAGCTCATGAAATGGCAGGAGTCGCTGAATTCTTCTCATTCGGTACAAATGATTTAACTCAAATGACATACGGTTTCTCAAGAGATGATGCAGGTGACAGACAAGGTCTAC
>CAMSGF010000016.1 GCA_947058225.1 uncultured Eubacteriaceae bacterium | reverse complement strand
TTTGCTATGCCATTAGTTTATTCGTAGGTATTTTATTTTATAATGCTATTTTGGAATATCAATATCAGAAATTGTTCCGATAATTAATTTATTTACATTTGTTTTGTCAAGGTCAAATGACTTTATCTCATTTGGAATGTTATTATACACTTCAAGAGTCTTTTCCACGTTTGGGTCTCTGTAAGAACAAAGGGTGAAATCACCGTACTTATCTATGCTTATAAATGAGCCGTATGCCCCACCCATAACACGAATATTGTTCCATAAATATTCTGTGGATAAATACTTCTTTAAAACCTGCAAATGCCCGTTATATTCGTATCCAAGCTTTTTAAAGTTATATCCCTTTGCGACATAATTAACCTGGGAAGGAATAACAAGCCCTAAATTGTAAAGCCTTTGTTCATACTCAAAATCAATTTTTCCCCTATTATCACCATTATACTTATTTAAAAATTCCCTCGCTAAATTTATTGAATTTTTATAATTTTCCTTTTCAGTAGTTATTACTATATCCTTTCTCGATAGGAATATCATCTTCTGCATCTTCTTAAATGTTTCAAAAATCTCTTCATAACATTTATCAAAATTTTCAATAAGAGCCTTTAAAAATGTGTAAAATTCAATGCCTTCCGAAAGGTCCGCAAACATAGCCTTTTTACTGTACGCACTCCTCGTCTTGTTAAACGCAAGAAGATGAGAGGATGAAATAAACTTTGATTCCATCTTTGAAAGTTCTCTGGAAACAATATCCTTTAATTTAGCCTTATTGTCAAACACAGTGTTTTTGACTATCTCTTCAAGTAAATTATATATTTCTTTTTCATTTTTAATGAGAGATTTTCCCTCAACCACGAAATATACACTTATATCGCTGCTGTCGCTTATATTTTCATAAACGCCGAGTTTATAGTCAATATCACCGATTTTTAAATTTATTTCATTGTTTAAGTCGATAACGGAATAATTTTTTGTCTTAAATTCTTCAAAGCATTTTGCCATTAGATTAAATAAAAATATTTCTTTTTCATTCAAACTTATTTCAAAGTTTACATCGACATAACTTATTTCCTTTGTCTTGTCACTTCTTATAAATATACGGTTGTTTCCCTCTTCGATTAAATCTACATCATCGTATACACCCGGCTTTTTATCTATATCACTGACCTTTATTGTCGGAATTAGCTTCTTATCCTCATCGCTGTCTGGAGTGGACTGAATCTTTTTTAATTCCTTTGAATCTTTTATAATACTTTCAAGTTCTTCTTTTGAAAGAGATTTTTTATATTCATTTAATTCGTTTTTAATCTTTTTTTCATTTTTTTCTGTTAGATTCTTCTTTGGAATAAGTGTGATATAAGAGCTGTGATTGTTATTTAATATATAATCTTCTATAACCTGTTCAAATATTCCTTTATCATAGTTTTCTTTTATATTATTTAACGCATTAGTATATTCTAAAAGAAGTGTCGGTTTACCACCGTACAACCAGCTTTCCATAACAGTTATATTGTATAAAAGTCCCGCAGGATAGCTTCCGCTATCGCCCTCTTTTAATTCAAATTCAAGGTTATTTATCGCAGAAAGTATGGTATTTTCATCAATGCCCTCACTTACAATGTCTTTTAAAGTATCTGTTATAGTCTTTTTAAATAAACCCACTTTGTCCTTTTTTGCATTTTTTGCGATTATACTGAGCATTGGATTTAAAATGCCCGGAGAATAGTCAAATGAAATCTCATCGGCTATATCTGCTTCAATAAGCTTTTTCTTTAATATTGAAGAATCTGTATCAAATAAAATCTTCTCTAAAAGCTGCATCTTTAAAGATAATTCCAAATCAAACGTATCCCCAACACTGTAGTTTAGGGATAAAATATATTTGCTGTCTTCTTTTTCATCTTCTGAAATGGAATACTCTTTATTTAACGTAATAGGCTCTGTAAACTCCTCTGTCTCATTTATAACAGCATCTACATCTGTCTTTTCATAGCCTGACAGATATTCCTTATCTATATATTTAAGATGCCTTTTTATATCCGTATCACCGTAAATATATATATAAGAATTTGAAGGATGATAATACATCTTATGAAATTCCAAAAACTTTTCATAGGTAAGTGTTGGAATAACAAGCGGGTCACCGCCCGATTCAAATGCATATGGAGTGTTTGGATACAATGATGATTCGATATTTCTGTATAATATATCCATCGGGTTTGAAAACGCCCCTTTCATCTCATTGTACACAACGCCGTTGTATATTATATCATCCTTTTCATCCTCAATGTGATAATGCCATCCTTCCTGCTTTAATATATGCTCTTTATCATATATTAAAGGGTTAAACACAGCATCCAAATACACATCCATCAAATTCTCAAAATCAGCTTCATTGAGGCTTGCCACTGGATACATAGTCTTATCCGAAAAAGTCATCGCATTTAAAAAAGTATTGAGGCTTGACTTTACAAGTTCGACAAAAGGCTCTTTAAGCGGATATTTTTTTGAACCGCAAAGAACCGAATGTTCAATTATGTGCGCCGTTCCGCAGCTATCGACAGGCGGAGTTTTAAAGGTTATGGAAAAGACCTTGTTCTTATCTTCATTTTCCACAAACAATAACCTCGCCCCCGTTTTTATATGCTCAAATTCATAAGCAGTCGATTCTATCTCTTTAACATATCGTTTTTCTTTCAAATTAAAACCATAATATGTTTTATTTATCTTCATATAATACCCCTTTATAAGTTATATACTTTTTATATTATATATTTTTTTTGCAATTATACAAATGCTTTGATAAAAAAAAGAAGAAAAAGTGTAGTTTTTTTATCAAATCGCTGCATTATAACATTATTTTATCCATTATTAAAAATTAAAACAAAAATATATAAAACATTTCCATTTATTATAATATTATAATTAAAAATAATTATACAATAAGCAGAAAAAACACATACCGGTAAAAATAATTTATTTATATTAAAATTACAATAAATTTTTATAAAAGAATTTTAAAACAGATATAAATTAAATACAAATTATAAAGACTTTCTTTTATTTTTACCTGTGTAAAACAAAAGAAAAAATGTCAATTATAAATCAAAATATCAACTATTGCAGATAAAAATATAAAAATAACAAATTATATATACCTATATGAATATGAAAGAAAAATTTGCAATAAATATAAGAAATTAAAAACAGCTGTATTTAGCTATATTTAAATCAGAAAAAAGCTGCTCTTTTTTATAAAATCATATCAGAAATATCTTGTAATTTTATAAGAAGTATATAAGCTATCAAATACTACGCAGTATTTAAGTTAATATATGATACAAATATATCACAAATAAAAATCAATAAAAAACGTTTATTTATATCAAAGATACCACAGATTTTAATAACAAAACAAAAGATACAATAGACACATTAAAAATTTAACATAAGTCTTTTAATAACGTTATAATTTAACATATTGTATTTTTTAACAGATTTAAAACAAGATATTGTACTTCTTTTAATTAAAAATGAATTAAATTATACATATTTAGTTGATAAAAATTCAATATACATTTATAATGTATATAAGTAGAATTGGAGGTTTTATATGAGAAACGGACAAAGAACGCCAAAAAGAAAGCCCAAACAGGCAAAAGTAAGAATTAAAAAAACAAATGTTGCAAAATCAAAACCTGCTGGAAATAAGAGTTTAAAACCTAAAAAGAAGATAACTTTAAAGAAAGTTTTAGCATGTTTTATCGTATTAATTTTTGTGGGAATAATCGGAGGGGTTTCCGTTGGGATAGTGTGGATGGCACAGGCTCCGCCTTTGGACATAAATAAATTTAACTTCACAAATACAACCCACTTGGTTGATAAAAACGGAAAATATTATCAAGAACTTCAGGGAAGCGAAAACAGGGACCCTGTATCAATAGATGAAATCCCAGAAGTTGTCCAGCTCGCATTCATATCAATAGAAGACAAGCGTTTTTACGACCATGGAGGAGTCGATATTATCGGAACGGGAAAAGCTATAATGAACGTGTTCCTTTCAGGAAGCACAGACGGCCCGGGCGGTAGTACGATAACCCAACAGCTTATCAAACTTACGCATTTAACGAGTGAAAACTCAATCAAGCGTAAAGTTATGGAATGGAGGCTTGCCGTTGAAGCAGAAAGCAAACTGTCAAAAGAACAGATTTTAGAGGCATATTTAAACAAGGTTAATATGTCACAGGCTTGGGGAATTCAGGCAGGCGCAGAATTTTTCTTCGGTAAAAAGGTAAATAAGCTTTCAATCGCACAGTCTGCTGTCTTGGCATCAATCATAAACGCTCCGTCTTACTACAACCCTTTAGTATATAAGGAAACGGGAGACGGCGAATATAAGCTTGTAAGAAAGAAAAACGGTGACGGTAAAAAAGTATTGGCATACGATGAAAACAATCGTGACAGAGCGTTATTAGTCGTAGAAAATATGCACAATCAAGGGCATATAAATGATGCGGAATACGAAATTGCAAAATCAGACCTTGAAAAGAACAGAATTGGATTAGTTGAACCAAAGGACAATTCAATTTATTCATACTTTACAGACGCAGTTTATACGCAGGTTATCGATGATATAAAGGAAAAATACAATTATTCCGAAGATGACGCATCGACATTTTTATTAAATAGTGGTCTTACGATTAAATCGACAGTTGACCCTAAGATTCAAAATGTTATGGATAAGGTTTCAACCCACGATTACCTCTTCCCTTCTCAGTCTTATTCGGCAGCTGCTGCAAGTGAAGCGATGACTAGAAAAACAGGAGAAGAAGTAAATTACATTCCACAAGTTGGTATGGCGATAGTAGAAAATAAAACAGGAAATGTCGTTGGAATCTTAGGCGGCAGAGGAAAGAAAAGCGGAAGTTTATCGATGAACAGAGCCATGCAAAAATTCCAACCCGGTTCTTCAACAAAACCACTGACTACATACGGTCCGGGGGTTGATTCAGGAAAAATCACAATGGCATCTGCCTATAATGATTCAAAAATAAGCATCGGCAGCTGGTCACCTTCAAACTCAGGCGGAGGAAATCAAGGTATGATGACCTGTCGTGCAGGTCTTACTCAGTCTGTAAATACCATTGCTGTTCAGGCTTTAATGGAAACGACACCTGAAGTCGTTCAGCCTTATGCAAAAAAACTCGGTCTTGAAATTGTAACCGAAGGCGACCACACAGATTTAAACCCTGCGGCACTTGCACTTGGAGGATATTCTTACGGTCAGTCCCCTCTTAATATGGCAAGTGCATATTCGACTTTCCCAAATCAAGGGGTTAGAAACGATGCAGTGTTATATACAGAAGTTGTAGACAGCAACGGAGAAGTAATACTAAATAATAATAAGGAAAAAAGAAGAGTATTCCAAAAAGGAACTGCCTTTATCATAACAGACGTTTTAAAAGACGTTGTAAGGGGCGGAACGACATCAAGAAGCGTTCCGGGAGCAGAAATTGCAGGAAAAACAGGAACTACAGATGAAAATATGCACGCATGGTTTTGCGGATATACAAATGAATATTCGGGAGCTGTATGGTATGGATACGATGAAAACAAAGTCGAGGTTGATGGCTCAACCTATCACTTAAATATAGGAACCTTCGGTGGTTCCTCAAACGGACCTGCAGCCTTTTGGGAAGAAGTTTTCAGAGGTATTTACGAAAAGAAAAAAATCAAAAACTCCTCATTTGCAAAAAGACCTGACGACGTGGTAAGTATGTCAGTAGACGGAGCAAGTGGGAAAAGACCAGGAAAATTATCTTCAAAAGACCCTATGGGCAAAAAAGTATATACTGAATACTTCCTCAGAAAATTCGTGCCAAGCGGCTCTGATGATTTGCACGTGGCAAAGACAGTCTGCACAGCATCTAATAAAACTGCAACTAAATACTGTCCTAAGAGTATGGTTGAAAAGAAAGTAATGTATAATATTTCAAAGATTCATTATCCACCGGGAGTCAGTGGACCATCAGGTGGCGGAGCTTTGGCAAAATACGCTTATAAAGGCGGTAAAAAAGGAGAAGGAGGAACGTGTGATATCCATAATGCAAACACCCCTACTTCTATGGCATTCTATCAAGGCGGAAAACGTGTAAGTTCCATAACATTAAACTCAGGAGAAAGCACAACTCTCACAGTCAAAGGTTCATCTGAAGGCGGAGGCGTTTCACTCAGGGGAGTTAAATTCAGTGCAAGCGGAAACATAAGAATATCCGCTTCAGGAAACAGCGTTACGGTAACAGCTGCAGGCGGAGGAGGCGGAACAGTTTACGCATCATGTTCACCGGGCAAAGGACTTGACAGATTATCTGCAAGCTGTTCTGTAAGTGTAAAAGGCTCAACCGCAACTCCTACGATAACATTATCAGGTGTAAGCGGAGGTTCAATAACAGTTCCTGCGGGAACAAATCCACTAAATCAAATCGGAGTCAGTGCAAGCGACCCTAATGACGGAGATTTAACCGACCAGGTTCAAGTTAATGTTTCCGGAGAAAGCGGATGGTACAATACTCCCGGAACATATACAATCACCTACACAGTCACAAACAGCGGAGGAGTAACTGCAACACAAACCGTCACCGTCACAATCACCGATACAGGCGGAGGCGACAGCGGAGATGACGGCAACTAACAGATAAAAATAAAAGCGAAGATTTAAAAATCTTCGCTTTTTTATTTTGAATTTAATTTTGTAAATTTTATTATTTATGACTATTTTAGCTTAACTATTTCAAAAATTTCAATAAGAGATACTGCAATTTTAACACTCTTTATCTTACATATAACAACATAACAATTAATTAAAACAAGCTCAACAAGGACTCCCATCTATTTGACATTTTTTTATCTATATATAACAACACAATAATTAATTAAAACAGGCAAAAAAATATTTCAACAATACCTTCGTATGTTTGGCATTTTTTATCTATATAGCACCCTAATTATATACAACAACAGACGAACCAACTCAAGCAAAAGCAAAAAACGTACAATTATATAAACTGTTACATCCTATAATATATTTATCCCCCATATCTAAAGACTATTTTATATACAATCACATAAATTTTCAATTAATAACTAAACTAAAAATTCAAACAATAAAAAACAGGGACTTCTCCCCTGTTTTTATTTAAGCGAAGAAATTATTCGCTTTTTGTATTCAATAAATTCATTTGTCAACATAAAATCATTACTTCTTGGTTTTTGTCTTTCTATGACTATTTCATCGGTTATTACACCGGGATTTTTTGACATTATATAAATTCTGTCAGAAAGCAATATCGCCTCATCTATATCGTGTGTAACAAATAAAGTTGAAAGCTTTATCTTTTGCATAACATCTAGATACCATTCGTGAATTTCGTCTTTAGTTATGGTATCTAACGCACTGAAAGGCTCATCCAATAATGCAACTTCATTTGAAGCAAGATAAGTCCTGAGAAGTGCAGCTCTTTGCCGCATACCGCCCGAAAGCTGAGAGGGGTATTTATCCTGCACACCGTCAAGTCCAAACGTCTTAAAAAGAGGTGATGCTGTTTCTCTGGCCTTTTTCTTATTCATTCCCTTTTTTATAACAAGCGAAAGACACACATTATCAAGCACTGTGTAATAAGGGAGGAGCAAATCTTTTTGAAGCATATAACTTATATTTCCGGGTTTTCCCGTTATATCTTCGCCATTTAAAAATACTTTGCCGCAATCAGGAACATATAACCCTGAAATAATATTAAAAAGCGTACTCTTCCCGCAACCGCTTACCCCTAAAAGACTTACAAGTTCATTTTGCTTTAAATGAATTGATATATCCTTAATAATTTTTCTATCATCAAAAGATTTATTTATATTTTCAGTTCTTAAAATTTCCATAATTATTTTAAATATTCGTTTGTAAAACCTGTATTTTCTTTAATTTCTCTCTCAATTAGCCTATTATCCCAAAGCCATTTATAGAATCTGTTCCATCTGTCAGCATCAAACTCTCCCCATTTTTTTGCATCGGCAATGTATTGCTTTGAAAGCCACTTTTGACTTTCGGTAATAAACTCTTCATTTCCCTTTAAAGAGCCTGTCGTATCCTCTTCTATAAGCATTTTTGCCGCTTTTTCAGGGTTTTCAACGGCATACTCATATCCTTTTCTCGTTGCAGATAAAAAGCTTTTTGCCACATCAGAATTATCCTTTAAAAAGTCGTTATTTCCGATAATAACAGGTGTATAAAAATCAAACACATCATCTATACTTTTAAAATCAAAATAATCTATATCGACATTTTGAACCTTTGCCTGTATTCCTGCCCAACCGTAGAAAACCCATATTGCATCGGTATCTTTGTTTTTAATTGCATCGACATCGGAAGATACATTGTATGGTATTAAATTAATTTTATCATAATTTCCGCCGTCTTTTTTGACTACATGCTTTATTATTGCCTGTTCTATCGGAGAATCCCAAGTTGAATACGTCTTGTTTTCAAGCCCTTTTGGAGTGTCAATTCCATCTCCTTTTCTTGACATAATACCGGATGTATTGTGTTGCAAGATTGCAGCTACCGCTGTTACTCCAAGTGGGTCATCGCTTGCAAATGTTGCAGCAAGTCCGTCCTGCTCCTTTATTGCAAACTGAGCCTGATTTGATGCACACATTAAAACTGCTCCATTATCGTCTGTCGGCTGTACAATTTCCACATCAAGACCCATTTCCTCATAAAAACCCTGATTTTTTGCTACATAAAGTCCGGTATGATTTGTATTGGGAGTATAGTCAAGACAAACTGTTATTTTCTTTAATTCTCCCTGTTTTTCTTCTTTGTTTTTGTTATTTGAACCACAGGCAGTAAGTGAAATAAGTAACATACCTGAAAGTATTAGTGCTAATATTTTTTTCATAATTATCTCCTTAAATTTTTATTTTTAATTTTTATTTTGTTCTTCTATTTTCATATAAGGCATAGAAAGATTTTTTACCAAGTTGATTATCGCCATTAAAACAAGACTTAAGACTGACACAAAAATTATGACTGCGAACATTTTATCAAATGCGTACGCCTTTTTTACCCTGGTCATATAAACCCCAAGACCTTCAAAACCTCCAAGCCACTCCGATATAACAGCTCCGACAATCGCATATGAGGCTGAAACCTTAAGCCCTGAAAAGAAATGAGGAAGTGCAGAGGGTAATTTTATGTAATGAAATATTTGAAGCTTTCCTCCACCCATACTCCTTATTAAATTTATTGCATCTTTGTCAGCACTTTTAAAGCCGTCTAACAACGATATTGTTATCGGGAAAAAGGTCGTTATAACGACTAAAGCAATTTTTGGCGCCATTGAAAAACCAAGCCATAAAACCAACAGCGGAGCTATGGCGATAGTCGGAATCGTCTGTGTTATGACAAGAATCGGATAAAATGCTTTATATAAAAATTCAAATCTATCCATAAGTATCGAAATAAAAAAGGCTAATGCTATTCCCGTACAAAGTCCGTAAAGTGCTTCTGTAAGTGTGACTGATGCCTGTTTCATAAGTGTATCAAAATCAGCTATAAAAGCCTTTACAACGGCTATTGGAGAAGGGAGCATATAATCAGCTATAACTCCACCCTCACTTAAAATAAGCCATATCAAAAAAACTGTGATGAGCGAAATAAATGGCGCTAGCTTAAATATGGTGCTTCGTGACTTTTTTATCAATGCTAAGAACCTCACCCTCAGGTTTATAAACAACCTTTATATAAGCTGAAACACTGTTACACCCTGCGTTAACGGCAACTTTTTGACATTCTTTCACTATATCCATAAGTTCATCGTAGCTATCCCCTTCAATCGTCGTTTCAAAGGGACCTACATAATAGTTATATCCCGTACTTTTTATATAGTCTATAACCTCATCGACTATCCTTATAAGTTCCTTTTCATCATTTGTTTCAGGAAGAACCTGAATTGCAACACTTGCGTTCATATTTTATACCTCCAAAAATAAAAATCGCTACAGGATAACACTCCCACAGCGAAAATCATTTTCAAAAACTTCCTACGTCGGCATTATCCGAATCAGGTAAAGGGTCAAAGACGAATAGTCTTAATCTCAGCCGAATCCAATCAGCCCCCCTGTTATCTTGCAGCATATATAATTTTTTTTATTGTAGCACTATATTTTCATTTTGTCAATAATATAAGTTTTTAATATATTTTATATTATTATCTGCTTTTTTGCTTAAATTTTGTTTGCCAAAATTGTTTTTATGATAAATTGTGACTTGATTTATTAAATAAATTTAATTGGAGATGGGAGGGGCGGCGGCTTTTTTGAATAAATGATTTTTAAATTTATTTAAAAATCATTTATTCAAAAAAGTTCAGGCGATTTAAAAAATCGCCTGTCAGTGAAGTGCTTTGCACTTCACCCGCCGCCCCTCCACCACCACTACCCAATTCACTCACCATAATCTATCAACACTACTACCTACCTACTACTACCTACTACTACCTACTACTACCTACTACTACCTACTACTAC
>CAMSGF010000015.1 GCA_947058225.1 uncultured Eubacteriaceae bacterium | reverse complement strand
TTAAATTTAATATTTTATGGAATATTTATTATATCAATAAATAGAGAAAAATGAAATAAAATTTATTTAAAATTTTGGTAATATATGACTAAGTGCTTTTAGTTTTTTAAGGAGTAAATAATATATGAGTGATTTGTTTATCAACAGTGAAATAGGAAGAGTTAAAAAAATCATACTTCATAAACCCGGTTTTGAACTCGACAGAATCGTTCCCGATGAATTAAGCGAAGTTTTATTCGAGGATATTCCATGGATGAGTCAAATGAGAAAAGAACACGATGGCTTCGCCGATGCTTTACGGGAAAACGGGGCAGAGATTTTGTATTTGAGCGACTTGCTTGAAGATGTCTTGTTAAATGAACAGGCAAAGAGTGAACTTATAGAAATTGCACTTTCGGAAGTTAAATCTGATGAAAAGGTCATATGTGCACTTAGGGAATTTCTCATATCAAAGGATAATAAAACCCTTGCGAGATATTTAATCGCAGGGCTTGGTGAAGATGAATTTTCCATAAAAGAAAAGAGTTTAAATGACTTTTTAGATGATACATATGGATATTATTTCAAACCGCTCCCAAACCTTTATTTTATGAGGGATGTCGGTGCGGTTATAAAAGGCGGAGTCGCATATGCGAAGATGAAAACTCATATAAGAAGCAGGGAGAGTATGATAGTAAGGGCAGTTTATGAGTATACAAATGATTTAAAGCCTGATTATATATATTATGACAATAAACATGAGAAGATGAGTCTTGAGGGAGGGGATATTCTCGTTTTAAGTGATGAGTGCGTTTTGATAGGCTTTTCCCAAAGAACTTCAAGAGAAGCCATAGATAAAATAAGTCATAATCTGCTTACATCGGGCTGTGGTATAAAAAAAGTGCTTGCGATGAAGATACCTCATGTAAGGGCGTTTATGCACCTTGATACTGTTTTTACGATGCTTGACTACGATAAGTTTATAATTTTTCCAAATATTTTAAAAGATATAGAAGTTGTTACTATAACTGTTGATAAAATGAAGCAGTTACACTATAATAAAGAGGATAGCTTAAATATAGCACTTGAAAAGGCACTTGACATAAAGGGAATTAACATAATAAAAAGCGGCGGTGGCAGCAAAGTCATCTCAGCAAGAGAGCAGTGGAATGATTCAACCAACACTTTTGCGGTGAGCCCTGGTCATGTTATAACCTACAACAGAAATGAAATAACAAATGAGATACTGGAAAAAAACAATATAAAGGTTACGGCGATACAAGGAAGTGAACTGGTTAGGGGAAGAGGCGGACCGAGATGTATGTCGATGCCGATTTTAAGAGAAAAGTTATAGGAGGAAATGATGAGTATATCATTAAAGGGCAGAAGTTTACTGACATTAAAAGATTATACAAGAGAAGAAATAGAATATCTTTTAGATTTAGCTTTTAAGCTAAAGGGAAAGAAGAAAAAGAAAGTTAAAGGAAATTTGTTAGACGGAAAGAACATCGTACTTCTTTTTGAAAAGACTTCCACGAGGACGAGGTGTGCGTTTGAAGTTGCTGCACACGACGAGGGTGGGAACGTAACTTTTCTTACAAATTCTCAAATGGGAAAGAAAGAATCTTTGGAGGATACCGCCAAGGTGCTTGGAAGATTTTATGATGGGATTGAATTTAGGGGCTTTAAGCAGGAAACGGTAGAAGATTTGGCGAAGTATTCAGGGATTCCGGTGTGGAACGGACTGACAGACCTTTATCATCCGACACAGTTTTTAGCCGATGCGATGACGCTGTTTGAAAATGTTAAAAAGGATAATAACGATATAAAGCTTACCTATGTGGGAGATGCGAGAAACAACGTTTCAAATTCGCTTTTGATAGGCTGTGCAAAGCTTGGAATAAACTTTGCAGCCGTTTCACCAAAATCTCTTTCTCCAAATGAAGATTTAGTTAAGGAAATGACAAAAGAAGCGAAGAAAAACGGGTCGAGCGTTCTAATAACTGATGATATAGATAGGGGAGTTAAAGACTCTGATGCGATATATACTGATATATGGGTTTCTATGGGGGAAGAGGATAAGTTTGAAGAGAGGATAAACCTGCTAAAATCTTATCAGGTGAACAAAGAAATGCTTGAAAAGACGGGCAATGAAAATGTTATATTTTTACACTGCCTGCCATCATTTCACGATTTGAACACTTCGATAGGTTTAGATATATATAATAAATATGGTCTTCGTGAGATGGAAGTAACAGATGAAGTATTTCGCAGTAACCATTCCAAAGTATTCGACGAAGCAGAAAACAGAATGCACACGATAAAAGCTATTATGTGTGCGACGATAGGAGAGTAAAAATATGGATTATATGATTAGAGGAAATGTTAAAAATATGCCAATTAGGTTCTTTGCGGCAACTGCAAAGGATACGGTTGAAGAGATGAGAAATGTTCATAACACGACCCCAACCGCAACAGCTGCTGTCGGAAGAACTATGATAGCGACAGTGCTTATCGGTTATACTATGAAAAACGACACAGACGTTGTTACATCTATTGTAGCAGGAGATGGAGAAATCGGAAAGATAGTATGTACGGCGAATCCTTTGGGAGAGATAAAGTGTGATATTGACAATCCGACTACGAATGTTTATATAACCGATAATGGAAAGTTGGATGTGAAAAAAGTGGTTGGAGAGGGAAGTTTAAAGGTAATAAAGGACATAGGTTTAAAACAGCCTTATAGTGGTGAAGTTCCACTCGTAAGCGGTGAAATCGGAGAAGACTTTACTTATTACTTTGCAAAGAGCGAACAGACTCCAAGCGTTGTGGCTCTCGGTGTGTTTGTAGACAAAGAATGTAATGTTGAAGAATCAGGCGGGCTTATCATTCAGCTTCTTCCAAACGCACAGGAAGAAGATGTAGATTATCTTCAGGGAAGAATTGAAACACTCCGCCCTATTACGACTCTTTTAAGAGAAGGAAAGACTATCGAAGAGATAGTGACAGAGCTTTTTGAAGGAAAAGATGTTGAGATTGTTGAAAAGAAGAAAGTAAGATACTACTGTGACTGCAACGTTGAAAAGATAAAGAAAGTTATTTTATCTCTTGGAAAAGAATCACTTCAGGAAATTATCGATGATGATGAAGGGATAAGCGTTCTTTGTCATTTCTGCAAGAAAGAATACGACCTTACGACGAGCGAATTAAAAGATTTAGTAAGAGAAAGTCTATGATAAAATATGCGGATATGCACGTTCATACGATATCTTCAGATGGGGATATGACGGCGGGGGAAGTAGTTTCTCTCGCAAAGAGTGAGGGGATAAAGGTTATCGCACTGACAGACCACGACACCATAAATTATAAGACAGATTTTGGAGTTGATGGGGTTGAAGTTATAAGCGGGATAGAGTTTTCTACTTTATATAAAGGAAAAAATGTTCATATTCTCGGGTATTTTGTGGATGGGAATAACAAAGAATTTAGGGAAAAAGTTGAAAGCATAAGGGTATATAGAAGAGAGAGAATAAAGAAAATATTAAAGATGCTAAAGGAATACAGTGTTGAACTTACGTATGATGAAGTTACAAACAAAAATCCAAACGCATCTTTTACGAGAATGCACATAGTAAGGCTTATGGTAAATAAAGGATATGTAAAATCTACAAAGGAAGCTTATGATAAATTTGTGGGGGATGATGCACCTTGTTTTGTTCCGCCTCTAAAGCTTAGCGTAAAAGAGGCGGTTTATTATATAAATAAGGCGGGCGGAATAAGCGTGTTGGCACATCCGGGGCTTATAGAAGATTTTGAAGATTATGAGGGAATTATAAAAAACGGGGTTGAGGGTATAGAAGTCTTTTATCCAAAGCATAATAATGAACAAAGAGAGTTTTTTTATGATTTTGCAAAAAAGCATAATCTGTTGATTTCAGGTGGAAGTGATTTTCATTCAAAGAAAATAAAGGGTAAAGATGAACTCGGTCTTTCGTATTTAGATGAAAATTATTTTAATTTAATTTGTGAGCGCAAAAATAACAAAGATAGACAAAATTAAAAAAAGCTTATTATATAATATATATAAAGTTAATAATTCAATCGGTTTTGGAGGTTTTATGGTTTTATTAAATGGGCTTGAAAATAAAGATAAAAAGAGCATTGTAGATGCTTTTAAAAAAAGCAGGGATATTAAGGTTAAGAGGGTGACTTATTTTTGTAATGACGATTACGGCAGCGGGATAAATATATATATAGCAAAAAAAGATGAAAGGTATTCGGATATAGAAGTATTTTTGGGATTGTGGCTAAAAAATGCCATATGGGAGGAGGAGATGGAAGAATTTGATTATTCAAATGAAAGATGTGAATATTTGTACGATGAAATTTTTAGGCATGTAGTTTTAGATTACAATATAAAACCTCTTGCAGTCAATGAAGCTATGTCATATCTTGTTTCAAAAATCAACACTGAGATAAAAAAAATCAATGAGGCGTCTTTGGATAAAAATCTTGATTCAGATATTGGCTTTTTAGATGTATCCGGAATTTATGTAAATAAGAAATATACAAACACTATGCCTACAATTATTTCAAAAGACGATAAGATTATATCTGCTGCTGAGCTTATGCAAAACACTACTTACGATGAATACAGAGAGATATTTATAGAAACAAATCAAAGGTATATTTATTTCTTTTAAGGGAGATTTATGAAGAAAAAATTTATTGTAATATTTTTAATACTTTTTAGCTTTACTTTTTGTTCTTGCAGCAATGACACAATAAATAATAAAGAGACAGGAAAAGTTAAAGATTATGAATATGAACAAAAATATAAGAATGGGACGTATTACGCTTATTCAAAATATTTTAACGATTCAAACGAATATCCTGTTTTGTTGGTGCGTGTAAAAAATAAGATAATTACCAAAGTTAGATTTTATTATGTAAATTCAAAGTATGAGGTGGTTAAAAATCCTGCAGGTGAACAATTTTTAATCGATAACCTAAATACATTGGTTTTACAAAATCAAGGTAAAATAAAATATGAATTGGAGCAGGAAGATTTACGTTTTATTTTATCTGATTATAATGTTCTTTTAAACAGTGTCATCAGTATGATGAAAGGGGAGGAGGATAAATCTTCTCATATAGTGGATATAGATTATGAATATTCATCAAAGAGCAAGATGGATAATTTTGGATATATAAGCGAATTAAAAGTATCATATGCGAATGAATTTATAAGCGATGTTAAGTTTATGCAGACAAATTCCATCGGAGAGGGAAGAGACAGTCATTATATCGAGGAATTTGCATCTAAAAATAGTATAGAATACGAAGACTATATAAAATCTATATCAGCTTTATCAATAGGGAAAAGAAAAGTAGTTCAAGTTAAAGATGTATTTTCAGAAGTCAGAGTATACAATGAATTGGCAAAAGAAATAAATAATAAGAGAAAAAAAGTAAAACGAGATATTATAAAAGATAAAAAATAGGAGGCTATTTTGGCTCAGCTTTATTACAGATATTCAACAATGAACGCAGGAAAATCGTTGGAAGTATTAAAAATTGCAAACAATTATGAGGAGCAAAATAAGGAGGTGCTGATTTTTACATCAGCGCTTGAAAATCGTTATAAGAAAGGGTATGTGTATTCAAGGGTCGGTCTTAGCAGAAAGGTTTTAACCTTTGAAGATAATACAGATTTTACGATGATAGTGCAGGAGAAAAATGATTCTTTAAAAGAAGACAGTAAAAAATTAAGTGCTATTTTGATAGATGAGGGACAGTTTTTAACGTTTAAGCACGTTATGCAGCTTACACAGATAGTTGATTATATGGATATACCGGTTATTGTATACGGACTTAAAAACGACTTTCAAAATAACTTATTTGAGGGTAGTTTAAATTTGCTTTTATACGCTGACAAGATAGAAGAAATTAAAACTGTATGCTGGTTTTGCAATAAAAAGGCGACTATGACGTTGAGGTTAAATGATGGGATTCCTGTATATACAGGTTCTCAAATAAAAATCGGAGGTAATCAGGACTATCTTCCCGTTTGCAGAAAGTGTTATGCAAATCCTTCAATAAAAGACAATCCTCTTTTCCCAAAGGATATAAACTGATAAATATCGACAGAGTTCGTATTGTATTATATACTTGGAGGATATATCTATGAAATACGATTTACTTGTATACAATGCAAATATACATACGTTATGCGATGACATTTCCTATTCCAATATGCTTATAAAGGATGAAAAAGTCGTATTATTGGAAAAAGAAAAATATTTGGGGGATGATATAAATTTAAGCAAGGATATAGATATGCTCTTTAATGCTAAAGGGCAGATGATAATCCCTGCTTTTTATATATATGATGAAGATATTGCGAAGTTGATAATGTCGATTTTAGCAAATTATTTCCCGGGAAAAGCAGAAAAAAAGGATATTGTGTATATTACAAAAGAAATATCAAATATGATGGTGCAAAATGGAATTGTCGCGGTAAGACCGATAAATTCTGTTATGGACAAAGATGAAAAGTTTGCGTTTAGTTGTTTTAATAAATTTTATACAGGTGGGGTTTTGGATGCATTTTTGGAAGAAAAGCAAAGGGTTGAGAAAGAGTATAACAAAGAGGAGATAAAGCGTATTTTAGATCCGTTTTACAATATGAGGGAAATGGATGAAGATATTTCCATTAAAAATATTATGTTGAGTTTGGAAGATATAAAGATATGGGGGGAGGAAAAAAGGGGAAAATTAGGGATTGGTTATCAGGCTGATTTTATAACGATTGACGGTGATATATTTGATACGGATATATCTAAAATAACAAATATACAGGTGATTTCTTCATTTTTAGGGGGTAGGGATATAACACCCAAAAGGCAAAGTAGGATTAATTTAGAGTAGGTGTGAAAGGATGAAAATTTTTAGGTTAGGTGATTAGAGGTTTTGAAGTGTGGGGTGGGCGGCGGCTTAAAAAAAGAGATGCTTTAAAATGAATTTTTAAAAGCATCTCTTTTTTAAGTTCAGGCGATTAAAATCGCCTGTTAGTGAAGTGCTAAAACACTTCACCCGCCGCCCCCATCTCACAAATATACATATCATTTTTTAAGAAACAAGCCTTAAAAAATTAAAATTAATTAAACCACTTCTACAATCAACTCATCACCCTTTAAATTAATCTCAATCGTACTTTCGCTTTTTAAATCATTAGCGATAATAGTTCTTGCAATTAATGTTTCAACATTACTTTGAATAAACCTCTTAAGCGGCCTTGCCCCGAATATAGGGTCATAGCCTTTATCAATTATAAATTTTATAGCCTCTTCAGAAATTTCTAAATGCAGGAATTTATCTTCCATTCTCTTTCTTAAATCATCTAACATTAAATCAACAATTTTTGTAATTTCACTCTTTTCAAGAGGCTTATATATAACAATTTCATCTAACCTGTTTAAAAATTCAGGTCTGAAATGCGTCTTTAGAAGTTTATCGACTTCTCCTCTCGCTTCATCTGTTATTTTTCCATACTTTTCGGTGCTTTCCAATAAATATTCACTTCCTAAGTTTGAAGTTAAAATTATTATCGTGTTTTTAAAGTCCACTGTTCTTCCCTGCGAATCTGTAACCCTGCCGTCATCTAAAATCTGTAACAAAATATTAAATACATCAGGGTGAGCCTTCTCAATTTCATCCATCAATATTACACTGTATGGTTTTTGTCTGACAGCCGTTGTAAGCTGTCCGCCTTCCTCATATCCGACATATCCCGGAGGAGCTCCGATTAATCTTGATACGGAGAATTTTTCCATATATTCGCTCATATCAATACGAATCATATTCTCTTCATTGTCAAATAATGTTGATGCTAAAGTTTTTGCAAGTTCCGTCTTTCCAACCCCTGTCGGACCAAGGAATAAGAATGAGCCTATCGGCTTTGTAGGGTCTTGTATTCCTGCACGGGACCTTATAATCGCATCGCTTACTAATTTTACGGCTTCATTTTGTCCGATGACTCTGTTATGGAGAGTATCTTCAAGGTGCAAAATCTTTTCTCTTTCACTTTCAAGCAGTTTTGCAACAGGGATATGTGTCCATTTTGAAATTATCTTTGTAATTTCATCTTCTGTCACTTTATCCCTTAAGAAAGAATTGGTTGTATTTTTATTGCTTTCTTCTTCCTCTTTTAATTGCTTTTGTAAATCAGGGAGTGTGCTATATTTTAGCTTTGCCGCCTGTTCCAGATTATTCGCCCTTTGAGATTGCTCTATCTGAACATTGACAGAATCTATCTCTTCCCTTAGCTTTTGAGCCTTTTCTATTTTTTCTTTTTCCTTAACCCATTTTGATTTCATCTCATCAAATTCTGTTTGCAAATTCGACATTTCCTTTTTTATCTCTTCCAAACGTCTTTTTGATAAATCGTCTTTTTCTTTATTTAACGCAGTCGCTTCAATTTGATACTGCATTATCTTTCTGTTGATTTCATCAAGCTCTGTCGGCATAGAATCCATCTCTGTCTTTATGAGTGCACATGCTTCATCTATTAAGTCTATCGCCTTATCAGGCAGGAATCTGTCGGTTATATACCTGTTTGATAAAGTCGCTGAACTGATTAACGCCTGGTCTGTTATCTTAACTCCGTGATATATCTCGTACCTTTCCTTTAATCCCCTAAGTATTGCGATTGTGTCTTCAACCGTAGGCTCTGTTACCGTAACCGGCTGAAACCTCCTTTCAAGGGCAGCGTCTTTTTCAATATATTTTCTGTATTCATTTAGTGTTGTCGCACCGATACAATGAAGTTCTCCCCTCGCAAGAAGCGGTTTTAAAAGATTTCCCGCATCCATCGCTCCCTCAGTTTTCCCCGCTCCGACAATCGTATGAAGTTCATCAATAAATAAGATTATCTTTCCTTCGCTTTTTCTTATCTCGTCTAAAACTGCCTTCATTCTCTCTTCAAATTCACCTCTGTATTTCGCCCCTGCGACCAATGAACCCATATCCAAAGAAAAGATACTTCTGTCTTTTAAGTTGCTTGGAACATCTCCCTTTACTATTCTTATGGCAAGCCCCTCTGCGATAGCAGTCTTTCCGACACCGGGCTCTCCTATCAATACAGGGTTATTCTTTGTCTTTCTCGATAATATTCTTATAACATTTCTTATCTCATTGTTCCTTCCTATAACAGGATCCAACTTATTTTCCCTTGCAAGTTTTACCAAGTCAGAACCGTATTTTTCCAAGACATTATATGTGTTTTCAGGATTTTGATTGTTCACCGTTCTGCCTCCTCTTACCTTTGTTAATTGTTTTATAAATTCATCTTTATTAATATTGTGTTTCTTAAACACTTCTTTAATAAAACTGCTGCCTTCACTGAACACAGCCAAAAATAAATGTTCAACCGATATATATTCGTCTTTCATATTTTTAGCAATTTTTTGTGATAAAGTTAAAATCTTGCTTACATTGCTGCTCGCATAAAGCTCATTTTCTCCGCTGACACTCGGCATAGTCTTTATTCTGTTTTCAACTTCTGCTTTCAAAGTGTTTACATCCACATTCATACTTTGAAGCATTTGAGGAATAAGTCCGTCATTATCTTCAAGCAAAGCCAAAAGCAAATGCTCACTTTCAACCAGCGGATTATTATTTTCCATAGCCTTTTGGTGTGCATTTTGCAGACAAAGTGCTGATTTTTCAGTATAATCATTTACGTTCATTTTCTTCCTCCTTTATATAATCGCTTTTACGTCATTAAAAAGATTCAAATACGCTTTTTCCGTTTCCTTTTCACTTTCTTCTTTATATGGCAAATAACTCAAATAAATTTTAAGCAATTCATCAAAAATCTGTATAAAATCTCCTATTAATATTCCAAGGTCGTCATATTTTACGGGAAGGACGAATTGTCTTGTGTATTCTTCTTTTTCTATCGTATAACATAAATTATCCCCCAATACTTTTTTTATATATTTTTCCTCTAATTTTGCAAAAAATTTGTAAAAAGAGTTTAAATCTTCTATTAATTGTTTATTTGTAGTCCTAAGTGTTACTTTCATTTTTCCAAACGAATATTCCAAATTGTCGTAAAGCTCAACCTTATAAGTTATATTCGGTCTGTATTTATATCTTAAAAGACTTCTTATATTCATAAGATAAGGAGATGGGTTTTCCATAATCTGAAAATTGCCCACTTTTTCAAACATCTTTTCAACCGTTTGGAATATGTTTTCTATTTGTTTTTCAGGCGTCGTATAAGATACATATTCGGCAAGCACCTGATTTATCAAATTAGATCTGCTCGTTCCGAGATTATAAGCTGCCTCGTCTATTTTTTCTATCACTTTATCGGATAATACCAAACTATATACATTTTTTCCCATTTGTAACCTCCTTACAAAACTTATTATAGCTATATTTAATAATTTGTCAATAGTTTTATATAATTTCGATTGTAAATTATTTTTTGCACTAAAAATAATTTGTATGATATTAATTAAAAAGTAGTTTAATTAATAGACGTAATAAGAACTTAATAAGAGAAGAAACATTTTTTTTATAATTGTTTCTTTTTATTGAAATTTATGTATTTATATTTTGTTTATCTTTTAAAATATTAGTAAAATATGTTCATAGCTTTTTTACTATTTATCAATTTTATGGAGTTTAGTTTTAGTGTTGCAGTGATTATTAAGAGTATTATTTACGTTTGAAGGCTTTAATATTTACTTAGTAAGGTGCAGAGGGCGGGCGGCGCCGAAGGCCATCAAGGATTTTCTGGATAAACATGGTTTTAAAACGGAAAT
>CAMSGF010000014.1 GCA_947058225.1 uncultured Eubacteriaceae bacterium | reverse complement strand
ATTCAGGAATAGTTAATATTAAAGTGTTGCCTTCGATTTCTGCCTTTGGTTTTAATATATAACCTTTTATAAATTCAAAGAATCCTACGATATTTTGAGATATAAGACGAAGCATCGCAGATGCATTTTTCTTTCTAAATGGAGAAAAGAGAGAATTATCCTTATTATTTATTATATAATCAGCCAAAATTCTTGCGGATACATTGCTCGTGGTAAGCCCCCATTTCCTAAACCCTGTGGCAAGGTATATACTGCCGAGTTTCTTTGCGTAATGTCCGACATAAGCCATATCATCTATACTTATACTGTCCATAGCAGAAAAAGTATACAATAACTTTAAATTTGGATAGATAGTATCAATATATTTTGTTATTTTTTCGTGGTGGTCGGTATTTTTTTCACACCCGACTCTGTGGCTTTCCCCTGCGACAATAAGCTTATCATCATAAAGCCTGAAAGTATGGCCCTTTTTATCAATGGAAGAAAACATATTGCCTTCAAAAATATCCTTATCTTTCCCCTCCTTATACTCAAACACGTTTATATAGCTTACTTTTTGCTTTAATTTGGTAAAATACATACCAGGGAAATTTATTATCGGATATCTCGTTGCTATAACTATATTTTCCGCCTCGATTTTAACCTTATCGGTAAAACACACATTGCTTTTTGTATCAATTTTTAATACAGGAGTATGCTCGTGTATTTTATTTTTATCAATGGTATCTACAAGCCCTGTTATATATTTTCTCGGATTAAAATACGCCTGATTTTCCATTTTTAACATCGGGTATTTCCCAAAAGGGAGGTTTCCCCTGCCGACTAACTCTCCTTTTATATTAAGCTTTTTGTACGCACGATACTCTTTTAATATCTTCCTATACCCCTTTTTCTCCTTAGAAAATATAAATGAATTAACCCTTTTAAAATCACAGTCTATATTTTCTTTTTTGCATATTCTTTCAATTTCATCTATTGCAAACTGATTTTGCTCATATATTTTTCTTGCATATGAAAGAGATTTATCTTTGATATACTTATAATATATTGCCCCATGCTGAGCGGTTAAATGGGCAGAATTATGTCCGCTTGTTTTTCCCGCTATCCTATCCCTTTCAACTAAAATAAAATCTTCATTTCTCTTTTCAAGATAATAAGCGAGAGAAACACCCGTAATTCCCGCACCTATTATAAGCGTCTTTGTCTTTATATCCTTTTTTAAACAAGGAAAATGCTCCACTTCATTTTCCATCCATATTGAACTGTCTTTCATTTCAAACTCCTATATAATATTGCTTTTATTTTTGACTTTATTTTTTGTTTTAATACGTGTTTCTATCAATATATTAAAGTTATATAATTATCATTTACCCTTAATATTTTCCCCTATCTTCAGTCTGTATTTATTTTTTATAATATTTTATTTATCCTTAATCTGTATTTATATTTTCTTATATTTTTAATAAAGAAATAACTTTAAAATAAATTAATCAACGCATATAAAAAACTCATAACACATTAAAATAATTTCAAATATTCTAAAAAACAAACAATATCTCCCCCCTTTTTTAGTAAGTCAATTTAAAAGACAAATCAATCAATACATAAAAAATTTAAAATGAACCAAAAGTCAAATAATCCTTATACAATAATTTAAAAATAAATTAATCAACGCATATAAAAAACTCATAACACATTAAAATAATTTCAAATATTCTGTAAAACAAACAATATCTCCCCCCCCATTTTTTTCAATAAAGCAATTTAAAAGACAAATCAAACCGACACATATAAAGGCATTAAAAAACAAATTACCCCCTTTAATATAATGATGAATAACAAACCATAAAAAGAAAAGAATTTTTAAATCATTATTTAAAATTGACAAATATATATCGCAGTGCTATACTATATCGTAGTACGATATATTTTGCGGAGAAAATAAAATGAATGCACACATAAAAAAAGTATACATTCCTATGACGGAGACAGGCTTTTATATTCTTTTGTGCCTTATGGAAGAAAATCATGGGTATAACATAGTAAAAAAAGTAGAGAAACTGACTGAAGGAGAGATAATAATAAGCCCCGGAACGATGTATGGAAGCCTTGCAAAAATGGAAAAGGATAATCTAATTAAATTTGTCAGGGAAGAAAACAAAAGAAAAATCTATATCATAACAGAACTTGGAAAACAGATTTTAGATATAGAGCTAAAGAGAATAAAAAGACTGCATAAAAACATATCGGAGGTTTTTTATTATGAAAAATAAAAAAATTGCAATTCGTTTTTTTACAATATGCGAATGGAAAAAAGAAGAAGAATATTTGAGAGAAGAGCATAAAAACGGGTGGAAATTTGAAAAGCTTAATTTTTTATGTTGTTATCATTTTAAAAGATGTGAAATGGAAGATGTAGTCTATCAGTTAGATTATAATGTTAATGTTTCAGATAAGAATGAGTATATCAAAATGTTTAATGACTGCGGGTGGGAATATATACAAGACTTTTTTGGATATACATATTTCAGAAAGCCCGTAAGTGAGATGAAAAATGACACAGAAGAAATTTTTTGTGATGATGAATCGAGATTTCAGATGATAAAAAGAGTATTTAAGGGAAGAGTTATCCCTTTGATTATAATATTTTTCTTTGTTATACTGCCTCAGATATTTTTGCAAGGAAATTTAAACGGAAAAGCAAATCACATACTCTTTGGAATATTTATAGTTATGAGCGTGTTGTATCTATTTATGTTCGTATGGTTTTTTTATAATTTATACAAATATTTTAAATCTTCATATAAATAAAATGAAATTTTTGTAACAAAAGTGAATTTAAAAAGTATTACATATGAACGAAGAAAGTGAGAAAGAAATGGATTTTGAACAGGTTTACTCCAAATATTATAATATCGTTTATAAGTATATACTTTCAATGTGTAAAAAAGAAGCTGTGGCAGAGGATATAACACAGGAAACATTTTATAAGGCATTAAAAAATATCGATAAATATGATGAGAAATATAAAATGGTGGTGTGGTTATGTCAGATAGCAAAGAATACTTACTTCACGTATTATAATAAACAAAAAAACAGACAGACATTATCAGAAGAAGAATTAATTTCAAAAGATGATTTTATATCGGTTTTAATCGACAGTGAAAAGAATATAGAGCTTCATAAGATTTTACATTCACTTGAGGAGCCGTACAAAGAAGTTTTTTCACTTAGAACTTTCGGGGAATTGTCTTTTAAAAATATAGGAGAAGTTTTTTCAAAATCGGAGAACTGGGCAAGGGTTACTTATTATCGTTCAAAGATAAAGATAAAGGAGAAATACGATGAATAATGAATGTGATATTGTAAGAGATTTGCTGCCGCTTTATTTGGATAACGTATGTTCTGATACCTCAAGAAAGTTTGTTGAAAATCATCTTAAAGCTTGCAAAAAATGCAACGCGGAATTTAAAATTATGTCAGAGGTTCAAAAAGAAGATAACAAAAAAGAAGAAAAAAATGCATTTAAAAACTTTTCAAAAAGTATGAAGAAAAAGACAGTATATAAGGCAATGACTATTGCAATCGCAGCCCTCTTAATGATAGGAGGAGGATATCAGGGTATCTATGCACATGAAAATATTATGAAATATGAAAAGGGACTTATAAGCATAGGTAAACAAACTAAAAATGAATTTAATCTCAATATAAATGCCGACAACTACAAAAGAGCCGATTCAATTATCGAAAAGAATAAAAACGGGAATTACGATGTTTATGTCAATGTCAGTTCAACTCTTGCCACAAAGATGACAAAGGATAAAGATAAGAGCAATAACTTTATAAATATTATGAATTCAGGAATTATGGTCGACTATCAAAACGCACAGATGATTGAAGAAACTGTTGACGCTGATGTGACCTACAATGTTGAAGGAGAAACGAGCAAAGATAATCAGATTGAATATAAGAAAGAAAAGAGAAATAACGGGGAAATTGTAAAAACAGAAGAAAAGGAAGAAGGTAATGATATCAGTTTGAGCATAAGTAAAACAGGAAATGACTTATCTAAAACAGAGCAGGAAATTACAATCACCGTTCCTAATAAAGATTTTAATGTAGAAAATATAGAAAATATTTATTACTATGAGGGCGATTTATCCGACATAAACAAGAAAAGCACAGATGAACTAAAGAATCAGGGTTTGTATTTAGTCTGGAATGTCAATGATAAAAACTAAACAGGTTATACAAATTTTCAAAAACTCACCGTTTTTACGGTGAGTTTTTATTTTAAAATATAAATATAAATAAAAAACCACCGCTTTAGCGGTGGTTTATCTTTTTACATTTTTTATACTTTTAGTTCAACATCCATTCCAAGAAGTTCTTTATTCTCCTCAAGAACAGGCTTTACATCATTTTCGTAAAACTCCTCAACCTGATGAATGCTCCTTCCGATGTACTTTTCAGGCTTTAATATATCTTTAATTTCATCTAAATTCAAATTAAATTCACTGTCCTTCGCAATTCTTTCAAGCAAATCATTGGCTTTCCCCTCTTTTTTAACAACAGCTCCTGCTTCCATAGAATATACCCTTATCTTTTCATGAAGAGCCTGCCTGTCCCCTCCCCTTTTAACGCTTTCCATAAGTATGTTTTCACTCGTCATAAACGGAAGTTCAGCCATAATATGCTTATGAATTACTTTTTCATATACCTGAAGTCCGCTTGCTATATTTATGGCAATTTGAAGTATCCCGTCAAGACACAAAAACGATTCAGGAATACTGATTCTCCTGTTCGCAGAATCATCAAGAGTCCTTTCAAACCACTGAACCGAAGCTGTCATAGGAGGGTTTAAGGCATTTGCCATAATAAGCCTTGAAAGAGAACAGATTCTCTCACTTCTCATAGGGTTTCTCTTATAAGCCATAGCAGAAGAGCCGATTTGACTTTTTTCAAAAGGTTCTTCAATTTCCTTTAAATTCTGTAAAAGTCTTATATCTGTTGCAAATTTGTGCAGACTTTGCGCTACGGCTGAAAGTGCATTCACAACTCTCGAATCAAATTTTCTCGGATAGGTCTGCCCCGTAACCGTAAAATCATCGTCAAATCCCATTTCCCTGCAAACAAATTTATTGAGTTTTTTTATCTTTTCTTCATCATTATTAAATAATGCCATAAAGCTCGCCTGTGTTCCCGTTGTCCCTTTAACCCCTCTCATTCTGAAAGTTGACAAGACAAAATCAATTTCTTCTAAATCAAGCAATAAATCCTGAATCCAAAGTGTCGCCCTTTTACCCACAGTCGTAAGCTGTGCGGGCTGAAAATGAGTAAAACCAAGAGTCGGCAAGGCCTTATATTCAAGTGCAAAATCACTTAATGCTTTTATCAAATTCACAAGCTGTTTTTTTATAAGCTCCATTGCTTTTTTATAGATGATAAGGTCTGTGTTGTCCCCAACATACGCACTCGTCGCCCCAAGGTGAATTATCCCCCTGCTTTCAGGGACTGTATCTCCAAAGGTATGCACGTGTGCCATAACATCGTGTCTGAACTTATTTTCATATTCCCTCGCTTTATCATAGTCGATGTTATATATATTCTCTTCCATCTTTTTAATTTGTTCTTCGCTTATGTCAATTCCACACTCCCTCTCCCCCTTTGCTAAAGCAACCCAAAGTTTTCTCCAAGTTGAAAACTTCTCATCGGCTGAAAAAATATACAACATTTCCCTGCTCGCATATCTTTCGATAAGCGGATTCGTATAAACATCTCTCATAACATTATTTCTCCTAAATGTGTTTTTATTTTAATTCGGATATAAATTCTTCAAATAAATCAAGTCCCTCTTTTATCGTATCCATATCGGTCGCATATGACATTCTTATAAAATCATCATCTCCAAAACCGATGCCCGGAACCATCGCAACGTGTTTGCTTTCAAGGAGGGCAGAACAAAATTCCACGCTTGAAGTGATTTTCTTTCCTTCATAAACTTTTCCGTAAAGCTTAGACACATCTATAAACACATAAAATGCCCCCTGTGGCTTGATATATGAAATATCACTAATAGTATCTAATTTCTTTAGTGAATATTCCCTTCTCTTTTTGTATTCTTTGACCATATCATATGTTATCGACTGGTCGGTTGTAAGAGCAGTTATCGCCGCATATTGAGATATGCTGCTTGGGTGAGAAACCATCTGTCCTTGAATTGTGTTCATACCCTTTATGATGTCTTTGTTTGCAAGGGTATATCCTATTCTCCACCCCGTCATTGCATAAGCCTTTGAACAGCCGTTTATAATAATGGATATATCCTTTACTTCCTCTGATAAAGATGCAATACACGTAAATTTCGTATCATCGTATAAAAGCATTTCGTATATCTCATCACTTATTATATAAATTCCATGTTTTACACATACATCTGCAACAGCTTCAAGCTGTTCTTTTGTATATACAACCCCCGTCGGATTTGACGGATTGTTTATTATAATTGCCTTTGTTTTATCGGTTATAACCGATTCAAGCTGCTCTTTTGTAACGACAAAATCATTTTCTTTTTTAGTCTTTAAAAATACCGGTTTTCCTCCAGTCAGTTTAACCATTTCAGAATAGCTTACCCAGTATGGCACAGGAAGAATCACTTCATCGCCAACGCTTAATATCGTCTTTAAAACAGTTGAAAGCGAATGCTTTGCACCGCTTGACACTAGAACTTCATCCAACGCATAGTCCAAATTAAAATCTTTTTTGTATTTTTCTGTAATAGCTTTTCTTAATTCCACCAAGCCTGATACAAGAGTATATCTCGTATACCCCTTCTCCATTGCCTCAACCGCTGCATCTCTTATAACCTTTGGAGTATCAAAGTCAGGTTCCCCCGCTCCAAAGCCATAAACCTTAATTCCCTTTGCCTTTAATTCATTTGCTTTTGCCGTCACCGCCAAAGTCATAGACGGTGAAATCTTTTTTAAATCACTCGATAATTCTTTTCTCATTTCCTCTCTCCTTTTTATAATAATAACATAGCATCTCCGAAGCTGAAAAATCTATATCTCTCATTTATAGCCTCTTCGTAAACTTTAAGTATCTTTTCCCTTTCATAAAATGCACTGATTAACATTAACAAGGTAGACTTTGGAAGATGAAAATTAGTGATAAGGCTGTCCACCACATTAAATTTAAAGCCGGGATATATAAATATATCAGTATCCATAGCACATGGTATTATCTTCCCATACTTTTTGTATACACTCTCCAAAGTCCTAACACAAGTTGTCCCAACCGCAACAACTTTTTTCCCGTTTTCCTTTGAGTTATTTATCTTATTTACTGCGTCCTCTCCGACTGTAAAACTTTCAGTGTGCATCTTATGTTCTTCTATATCCTCACTGCTTACCGGCTTAAATGTTCCAAGTCCAACGTGCAAAGTAACATATGCAATATTAACATTTTTATCCTTTATTTTTTTAAGAAGTTCATTTGTAAAATGAAGTCCTGCTGTCGGAGCGGCAGTTGAGCCTAAATCTTTGGCATAAACCGTTTGGTATCTATTTTGGTCGGTGAGCTTTTCTTTTATATACGGTGGCAGGGGTACTTGTCCCACCTTTTCTATATAATCAAACACATCACCACTTTTACAGGTAAAATTAACTTTTGCAAGCCCCTCTTCAAATTTTTCTTTGACTATAAGGGATAAATTATCATCAATGATGACTTTTGTTCCTATCTTTACTCTCTTTGAAGGTCTTATGAGAACTTCAAAATCATTATCACTTAAAAGTTTTAAAACAAAGACTTCTATCTTCGCCCCCGTTTCCTCCTTTTTCCCAAAAAGCCTTGCGTGCAAAACTTTGGAATCATTTAATACAATGGTATCCCCTTCGTTTAAATAGTCCAATATATCGTAAAAGTGCTTATGATAAGTTTTATCGTGTTCTCTGTCAACCACGAGTAACCTTGAGTTATCCCTCTCTTTTTCAGGGTGCTGTGCGATAAGTTCTTCAGGCAGGTCGTAATTAAAATCTTCAGTCCTCATTACATATCCTCCTTTTTCTCAAAAGGAATCCCAAGATATTCATACGCAAGCCTTGTCGCAACCCTACCCCTCGGCGTTCTGTTGATAAACCCAAGCTGCAATAAATAAGGCTCATACACGTCCACAAGCGTATCGCTTTCCTCCCCAACCATTGCAGCTATCGTATCAAGACCGACAGGTCCTCCGTCAAAACTTTTTATTATAATTTCCAATATGTGTATATCACTCTTGTCAAGTCCGTTTTTATCAACCGACAATAAATTAAGTGCTTTTAATGTAACCTGTCTGTCGATTTCTTCTGCCTTTACATACTGAGCGTAATCTCTGATCCTCTTTAAAAACCTGTTTGCAATTCTCGGCGTCTTTCTTGACCTCTTCGCTATCTCCATTGCTCCCTCATTCTTTATAGACACATTTAAAATTCTTGCACTTCTTTTTATAATCTCAACAAGTTCATCATCGTTGTACATCTCAAGTCGGTTTAACATTCCAAATCTATCTCTTAAAGGAGAGGATAAAAGTCCTGTCCGCGTAGTCGCACCGATAAGTGTAAACGGCGGCAGGTCAAGCCTTAATGACTTCGCCCCCTGTCCTTTCCCTATTATTATATCAAGGGCAAAATCTTCCATGGCAGGATATAACACCTCTTCAACTGCCTTATTAATTCTGTGAATTTCATCGATGAATAACACGTCATTCTTTTTAAGCCCTGAAAGAAGTGCCGCAACATCTCCGGGCTTTTCTATCGCAGGTCCCGATGTAATTTTTAAATGCACCCCAAGTTCATTTGCGATAACTCCTGCAAGAGTCGTCTTGCCAAGACCCGGAGCACCATATAATAACACGTGGTCAAGCGGTTCTCCCCTTTCCTTTGCGGAATGAATAAATATTTTCATTCTCTTTTTTATCTCTTCCTGTCCGACATATTCATCAAACGTCTTAGGTCTTAAATTATTGTCGTGTTCTACGTCGTATTCAGTCTTTTTTGTAGTTACGATTCTGTTCTCAAATTCTTTTTCCATCTCTTTTATCCTCTTAAATATTTACCTTGCCAAGCGCCAGCGTTATAACTTCTTCTGCCGTCATTTCTTCGTCAATTTCAATCTCATTTATAAGCTTTGTGCAGTACACCCTGTCAAATCCAAGTGCAATAAGGGCTGCAAGTGCATCGTCTTTAACAGATAATGATTCAGAGAAGTTATCCTCTTGAATATCAAAATAAATTTCTTCATCATCAAATTTATCTTTTAAATTAAAAACAATCTGCTCCGCCGTCTTTTTACCTATCCCACTCACAGCGGAAATTGATTTCGTATCGGACGTCCTTATGCTGTAAATCGCTTCTTTTGGAGTGTAAAGACTTAACAGATTAAGTGCAACTTTAGGACCGACCTTTGGAACTGTAATAAGCATTAAAAATAAATCTCTCTCAAGTGTATCGGCAAATGCGTATAAAGAAATATTATCCTCCCTCACTGCCATATATGTATAAACCTTAACGTCACTTTCTTCATTGCTAAGTTTAACCATAGAAGAATTTGACACACTAAAAACATACCCAACACCGTTATTTTCAACCACAAGTTTTCCTTCATTTGCATAAGTAACTTTTCCGATAATATAATCAAACATTGTCTACCTCTTCGTGTCTTTCGTAATATGCTATCAATTTTTTATTTTCATCCCGTATGGCTATTATATACAAATTTTCATTGTGCTTTTTATTGTAATATTTATAACCGACGGTTAAGTTTTCATCGTCTTGTAACTTTTTTACAGCCTTTAATACAAGCTCTTTTGAATGTTCGTTGTGGCAGGCGAACAGGCTTTTTCCAATCAGATTTTCACCACCTCTATGTGCGTATCTTTTTATGGCATTTTTGTTCATATATCTTATATCATGCTTTAAATCTACGACCATAATCGGAGATGGGTATTCTTCCACTATACTTTTATAAACTGCGTTAAAGTCCATTTCTACCTCCCAAACGGTTTATCTATATAACAAATTCCCTCTTCCTTAATCTCTACCTTCGCATTTGTTATATCGATTAATTCTTCCTTAAATTTATCCAAAAAATTTATATTTACATAGATATTATAGCTTACCCTATCCAAAAAGGAGGGTGTTTCAAGCATAAAGCCGCTTTTTCTCAAAAAATCTTCTATTTTTCCATGAAGGCTATAATCATACATCAAATTCATCTTCATTGTAGTTTCTTTTTTTATTAAATTAGCCTTTTGAACGACATCTGCCGCACTTGCCGAATACGCTCTTATAAGCCCTCCCGCACCAAGTTTTATTCCTCCAAAATACCTCGTAACAACTATTAACACATTTGTTAAATCATTTTGTTCAATCACATTTAAGATTGGTCTGCCCGCCGTCTTTGCAGGTTCTCCGTCATCGCTTGCCTTTTGATGTTCTTTATTTTCTCCGATTATATAAGCGTAACAATTATGAGTAGCCTTATAATGCTTTTTTCTAACCTGTTCTAAATAGTCTATTGCTTCATCAACTGTATCGGTATGAAAAATATGACCTATAAATATAGACTTTTTAATCTCTATTTCACTTTCATAATTTTCTTTTACGGTTATATAATCCATATTTTTCATTATCCTTCAAAATACACTTTATTATTAATTCTTTCCAAATAGCTTTTTAAATTTTTCATACTTGAATTTACAACAAGTTCATGAGGAAAGTTTGCTTTTTCAAGAAGTTTAAGACTGTCGTCAAAACTTCCCACATCAGTTGCAATGTGTGCATCGGAGTTTACGATAACCTCAACCGAATAATCTTTACAAAGTTTCACAATTTCAAGACAGT
>CAMSGF010000013.1 GCA_947058225.1 uncultured Eubacteriaceae bacterium | reverse complement strand
CTTCTCATCCTGCCGCCCCGCCCCATAAAGTGTTCTAAATTTAACTTCAAAAAGATTAAAATAAATTATAAAAAATCTAAATTTTTAATAAAAAATGAATAAAAAAAATTTTGAATTTTTAGCGTCAAATTATAAAAAAATATACAAAAACGTATAAATGTGCTATAATATATGACAAAAATTATATGAAAGAAAGAAGAAGAAATGAGACGCGATAGAAAATTAGAACTGGCAACAGATTATTACCAGTTAAGTGTTAGCAATGTTTATTTAGGAGAAAATTTTCACGAAAAGACAGCGGTTTTTGATGTCTTTACAAGAAGGCATCCGTTTAGCGGAGGGTATTCGGTATTTGCAGGGTTGGAGCAGGTTATTGATTTTATAAATGAACTGCATTTTGATAAAGAAGATATTGATTTGCTGAGGAAAAACCACCCTGATTTAACAGATGATTTCCTTGACTATTTAAAAGATTTTAAATTTACGGGTGAAATGTATGCGATGAAGGAGGGGGAAATATTTTTCCCTACAGAACCTGTAATCAGAGTTAAAACGAATTTAATCGAAGCACAGATAATTGAGACGGCTATTCTTGCGATGGTAAACCATCAAAGTTTAATTGCGACAAAGGCTTCAAGGATAGTTTCTGCTGCTGGAAAAGGTCATCCGGTGTTGGACTTTGGACTTAGAAGGGCACACGGAACGGAAGCAGGGCTTTACGGAGCGAGGGCCTGTATAATAGGTGGGTGTCCCGGAACGAGCAATGTGGAGGCAGAGCTTAGTTGGGATACTGTTTCAAAGGGGACAATTTCTCATGCATATATAATGACATTTGACAATGAAATTGATGCGTTTAGAACATATGCCAAATATAACCCTGACAATATAATTTTACTTGCGGATACTTATGATACGCTTGAAAGCGGTGTGAAAAATGCGATTCAAGTCTTTAAGGAAGAAAGAGAAGCGGGAAGACTTAAAGGAAACTACGGAATAAGGCTTGACAGCGGAGATTTAACATATCTTTCAGTTGCGGCAAGGAAGATGATGGACGATGCAGGTTTTCCTGATGCTACGATAACCGCCTCTAACGATTTGGATGAATATATTATAAATGATTTAAACAATCAAGGAGCGAGGATTGATAATTACGGCGTCGGTACAAAGATGATTACGGCTGATGGAACTTCTGCCCTTGGAGGCGTTTATAAACTTTCAGCCTTTGAAAGAGATGGGAAAATTATTCCAAAGATAAAAGTTTCAAACGACCCTATAAAGATAACAAACCCGGGATATAAGAAGATTTTGAGGTTTAGCGACAATACATCTCATATTGCAATCGCAGACCTTATCACATTGGATGATGAAGTAATAGATACGAATAAACCTCTTACAATTTATCATCCTATTCATACATGGAAAAAGAGAACAATTGATAATTTCAGCGTGAGGGAGCTTCTTGTGCCTATTTTTAAAGACGGAAAGCAGGTTTATAAATCTCCAAAGCTATCTGAAATAAGAGATTATCATTTGATGATAAAACAAAGCTTTTGGCCTGAATTTTTAAGGCTTGTAAATCCAAGTGAATATCACGTGGATATATCTGATAAGTTATATGAAATTAAAAAAGATATATTAGAAAGTGTTGGTAAATAATATAATTTAATAACAAGTTAAATTAAAGAGGTATTAGTATGTTAAATGTTGGTATAATTTTTGGTGGGAAATCGGGGGAATATGATGTGTCGCTTATGTCTGCGTACAATGTTATAGGGGCGATAGATAAAAGTAAATTTAAGGTTACTTTAATAGGAATTACGTTAGAGGGTAAGTGGTATATTTATAATGGAAGCGAAGAAAGAATAAAAGATAACAGCTGGATAGAGGATAAAGAGAATTTAAACGGAGAGTTTTCATTGTTTAATGATGAGGTTATAAACGACATAGATGTATTTTTCCCTGTCCTGCATGGGCAATACTGTGAGGACGGAAAGATTCAGGGTGTGTTTGAAATTATGGATAAAGCGTATGTCGGATGCAGTGTTATGACGAGTGCAGTATGTATGGACAAGGATATTGCAAAGAGGATTTTTAAAAGCGTTGGTATTCCCGTAGTTGATGATTATGTTGTTTTTAAAAAAGATTTATCAGAGGATATAAAATCTCTTGTTGATAATATAGTTAAAAAGCTTTCTTTACCTGTGTTTGTAAAACCCGTAAATATGGGCTCAAGTGTCGGTATAAATAAGGCTCATGATAAAGATGAACTTGAAAATGCATTGTTGTACGCTTCAAAATTTGACACAAAGATATTAGTGGAAAAGGCGATTAATGCGAGGGAAATTGAAACGGCTGTTATCGGGAATGAGAATATAAAGGTATCATACCCGGGAGAAGTCGTTTCTTGTAAAGAGTTTTATGACTATGAGGCTAAGTATTTATCAGACGATGACAGCAAGGTTATGATTCCTGCGGATATTCCAAGCGATTTAACAAAAAGGCTTAGAAATTATGCAAAGACTGCTTTTAAAGCGGTATCGGGAAGAGGCCTTTCGAGGATAGATTTCTTTTTGGATAAGGACAGTGGAGAAGTATACTTAAATGAAATAAATACGATGCCCGGATTTACCAATATAAGTATGTATCCAAAGATGATGGAGCATATAGGTATAAATTACAGTGACTTAATAACAAAGTTAATAGATTTGGCTTTGGAAGAATATAAAAGTAAACATGATTTAGTGGTAAAGGAGAACTGACATGGCTGTAAAACAAGATATAGAACAAAGCATTATAGAAAATATAAAGTTTACGCTTAATGATTTAATAGATACTAATGCTTTGGAGATAAAAAAGGAAGAAATCCCATCCATTCAAATAGAAGTGCCAAGGGAAGAGAAGTTTGGAGATTTTTCAGTAAATATTGCCATGAGGTTAGCAAAGAGTGCAAAGAAAAATCCGAGAGAAATTGCAACACTTATAGTAGATAATTTCCCTAAAGACGTAAAATATATTGAGGATATTTCTATTGCAGGAGCAGGTTTTATAAACTTTAAGCTTGATAATTCGTGGCTTTACGATCAATTAAGGGAAGTTTTGGATAAAAAAGAGAATTTCGGGAGATTTGAAGAAAATGGAGAGAGCGTAAATGTTGAATACGTCAGTGCAAATCCGACCGGTCCGCTTCACATAGGAAATGCGAGAGGCGGAGCGATAGGGGACGTTATGAGCAATATTTTCAAGTGGGCAGGGTATAAGGTTACAAAGGAATTTTATCTAAACGATGCGGGAAATCAGATTTTAAAGTTTGGGGCATCGCTTTCAGCGAGGTATTTGCAGGAGCTTGGGGAAAAGGTTGATTTTCCTGAGGATGGTTATAAGGGTGAAGATGTAAGGCTGCTTGCAAAGGAATATATAAAACTTTGCGGTGAGGGGTTAAAAGACGTATCCAAAAATGAGAGGGAAAAGACGCTTGTTACATTTGCACTTGATAAAAATACTCAAAAGATGATATGTGATTTAAGAGATTATGGAGTATATTATGATGTGTTTTTCAGTGAGAAGTCACTTCATAACAGCGGTGCTATTGACAGCGTTATAAATAAGCTTAGGGAGAATGGGGCAGTATACGAAAAGGATGATGCTGTGTGGTTTAAGGCGACTGATTACGGGCTTGAGAAAGATGAAGTGTTAATAAGAAACAATTCAGTTCCAACGTATTATGCGGCTGATATTGCATATCACTACGATAAGCTCGTAAAGAGGGGATATACAAGGGCAATCAATGTATGGGGTGCAGACCATCATGGACACGTTCAAAGGTTAAAAATGGCATTAAAGGCACTTGGAATTGATGAAACAAGGCTTGATATAATATTGATGCAGTTGGTGCATCTTGTTAAAGGCAATGAAGTGTACAGAATGTCAAAGAGAAAGGGAGATGTTTATACATTATCCGATTTAATCGGGGAAGTTAAGACAGATGCGGCGAGGTTTACGTTTAATTATTATAAACCAACGACCCATATGGATTTTGATTTAGATTTGGCCATAAAAGAATCAAATGAAAACCCCGTATTTTACGTTCAGTATGCTCATGCGAGAATTTGCAGCATAATAAGAAAAATCGGGGAAGATATGAGCATTACAAATTTGGATATGCTCGATAAGGAAGAAGAACTGGGGCTTCTTAAAATTATATCAAAATTTCCTGAAGAAGTGTTAAACGCAGTTGATGAATTAGACCCGAGCAAGATGACAAAATATGCCTGTAAGCTTGCAGCAGCTTTTCACAGTTTCTATAATGCACACAGGGTGAATGTTGAAGATGAAAGGTTATTAAATGCAAGGCTTTGTTTAATAAGTGCCACAAGGCAGGTTTTAAATAATGTTCTTGATATATTGGGAGTGAGTGCTCCTGAAAAAATGTAAATACAAAGAAGAAGAATTATGAGAGAAGAAATACAAAAAATTTTTGATAAAGAAGAAGAATATCCAAAAGAAGAGAGAAGATTATATCACAAAGACTGTGGTGAAACAACACTTGAAGCTATAATAAATAAGTATGATATTGATGTGAGTAGGGACGTGTTAAAATGTGTTATGCCTTATGGGTTTGGGATGCACTCAGGCAAGACCTGCGGGTGCGTTGCAGGGCCTGTTGCGGCTATTGGGTTATTGTTTGCAAAAGAGCTGCCAAATGATAATGCTCTTATGAAAGAAGTCACGAGAAAGTGGATAAAAAAGTTTACTGAGGAATTTGGGAGTATTGACTGTTCCCATGTCAGAAAAAATCACAGGGATGATATTCTTGGATGCAAGGTTGTGCAGCTTAGGGCAGGAGAGATTTTTGAAGAGCTTATGAGGGAATACGGAATTTAATGGTAGTGGAATAAATGTTAAGATATTTTTTCAGTGTGTTTGGGAGGGGCGGCGGCTTTTAAATGAGGTGATTTTGAAAATTTATTTTCAAAATCACCTCATTTAAAAGTTCAGGCGAATTTTATTCGCCTGTCAGTGAAGTGCATAGCACTTCACCCGCCGCCCCTCCCGTATACATTTTTCCCATATTCACTTAATATTAAATAATAAAACTAAAACAAATTAATGATAAAACAAAGCTTAAATGCAACTTAAATATATATTTATAACAAAAAACATTCATATATTATGTAATAAATAATATTATAATATTGAAACCGATTATAAATTGTGATATAATAATAAAAAATGAAGAGAGGAATTTGACTATGAAGAAAAGAATATTATGTGGTTTAATGAGTGTATTGTTCGTTTTAGGTGTGATTCCGGTTGGTGTCTTGGCAGAAGATAACTTTGAGAAAAAAGCATCCGGTGCATTAGTTAATAAAGTTTCCGGTATTGCAGCAAATGAAGAAATGCCTAATTCTTATGTGCAAATTGATTATCCAAAAAATAAAACAATATTTTATAAAGGTGAGGTTGTAAAGTATAAAACTCACGGAACAAACTGTTATTTTAATAATGGAAATCAACAAGTGTTTGGAACAGTTTTAGACTATAGAAATGCAAATGGAAAAGAAATTACGAAAGAATTGTTTGTTGAAGATATAACTGCAAAAGAAACATTTTCATATGTAAAATCTTTTAGTACAAAAGATATGAAACCTGGTTATTATTTTGGTTTTTATTCAATCGTATTAGATGACCCATTTGCAGAAGAATCTCCATCACAACAATGTGCAAATATGTATGCTGTAATAGCTTTAAAGAAACCTACAAGGTTAAAAGCAAAAGCAGGAAAGAAGAAAGTTACTGTTACATTTAGGAAAGCACAAGGTGGAACGAGTTATGAAATTTATCGTTCTACAAAGAAGACTAAAGGTTATAAGAAAATTAAAACTACAAAGAGTGCTAAATATGTAGATAAAAAGGTAAAGAAGAAAAAGAGATATTATTATAAAGTCAGAACTGTAAGAAATGCGGGTAGGGGAACTATCAGAAGTGGATTTACAGCTCCTGTAAGAAGTGGAAAAGTTAAATAGTAATAATAAATAGTAGATTATAAAGCTCTCGACATCGTTTGAGGGCTTTTTTAATAACAAATTAACTATTTCAATTTAATAAACTGATTATTCAAAAAATATTATATAAATATAAATGATAAAATCAAATAGTATAATAAAAATTTTATTACTTGAATTTATCTTGACAAATGACAGAAAATATATAGTATATTAAGTAATAGTTAACAGAAGTATTATTCAAGATAATTATTGATGCCTAAAGGTAATATCATATTTAGAAACGAACTTGTTTTACTATTTATAAATGTTATTGGGGGATTTTATGAATAGAGAAAGATACTCTGCCATAGATGGAATTCGTGGTATAGCTCTTTTAAATATGATTTTTTATCATGCTATATGGGATTTTGTATATTTATTTAATATTGATTTAAAATGGTATCATTCGGGTGTTTCGTATATTTGGCAACAGGCTATATGCTGCACGTTTATTTTTCTGTCCGGGTTTTGTTATGCTTTTGGAAAGAATAATTTTAAAAGAGGTCTTTATGTATTTTTTGGAGGAGCATTAATTTCAATCGTAACGATGATTATAATGCCTAAAAATCCTGTCTTATTCGGGGTTCTAACATTAATCGGTTCCTGTATGCTTATAATGATAATATTAGAGCCTTTGTTAAAGCGTTGTAATCTATTATTTGGTTTTATTATAAGTATTTTTTTATTTATCTTTGCTAAAAATATTAATTATGGGTATTTGGGATTTGGCAGTTTTATATTATTTAAAATGCCAAAGTTTTTGTATTCCAATCTGCTTACTGCGTATTTTGGATTTCCGATGAAAAGTTTTTATTCAACTGATTATTTTTCAATTTTTCCATGGTTTTTCTTATATTTAGCGGGATATTTTTTACATCATATTTTGAAAAAGAGAGAACTGATGCACCATTTAAAGTTTAGTAAATTAAAGCCTATAGAATTCTTCGGTCAATATTCCTTTGGTATCTATATGCTGCATCAGCCCGTTTTGTATGCTATATTAAGCATATTTTTGTAAAACTCTATTAATTGAATTAATATAGCGTTAAATTAGAGAATATATGATTTGTATTGACAAATATATAAAAAGGTATATAATAAAAATAAATAATAAACCAGTGAGCAAGAGAAGTAGATAAAAAAATTTGTTTCAGAGAGTTATCGGTTGGTGGAAGTATAACACAAAATTTTTTGTTGAATGGACTTGTGAGGGTGGCTTGAAATTCTATTTTGTATGGAAAAGTAGACGTCAACGGGATTCTCGCCCGTTATCAAGGAGATATGTATGATAGTACATAATATGAGTGGTAAGTTTTTACAAATTGGGTGGTACCGCAGAAGAATTACAATGCTTTTGTCCCTTTATTTCGGGATAGAAGTTTTTTTATTTTAAGGCAAAATGTCGTGGAGATTTTAATATGGGTATTTTTATAAAAATAATAAAAAATTTATTAAATGGAAAGTATTATTATTCTAAATATATTTGGCATTTATAAAAGTTGAATGGCGTGTTATGAAATAAAATGAAAAATATTAAATTAAAAAACATATAATTAAACTTTATTTTAAATTATTTAAAACTTTATAATAAAAAGTTTAGAGATTAAATTTATTATTATTTGTATTTAAAATATAAATCTTAATAATCAATTTATATATTTTTTAAAATTTACAATCAGAAAAGTATACAAAAAATTTAAAAATAAATATTGAAATAACAAATATATATGAAAATTAAAACAATTTGCAGAAAGGATTATACAATATGAAAAGTAAAGGAAGATTTGGAAAATACGGTGGTCAATATGTTCCTGAAGTGTTGATGAGTGCAGTGCTTGAGGTGGAAAAGGCTTATGAAAAGTACAAAGATGACCCTGAATTCAAATTAGAATTGGAAGATTTATTGAAAAATTATGCAGGAAGGCCGTCATTACTATATGAAGCAAAAAAGATGTCAGAAGATTTAGGCGGGGCAAAGATATATTTAAAAAGGGAAGATTTAAACCATACAGGTTCACATAAGATAAACAATGTCTTGGGGCAGGTTCTCCTTGCAAAAAAGATGGGAAAGAAACGTGTCATAGCAGAAACAGGTGCAGGGCAGCATGGCGTTGCAACTGCAACGGCGGCGGCTTTAATGGATATGGAATGTGAGATATTTATGGGAAAGGAAGATACTATAAGACAGGCACTAAATGTATTTCGTATGGAATTACTTGGGGCTAAAGTTCATACTGTTACTTCAGGCACTATGACTCTAAAAGATGCGGTCAATGAAACTATGAGGGAATGGGCGAAGAGAATGGATGATACATTGTATGTGCTCGGCTCTGTTATGGGACCTCATCCGTTTCCAACACTTGTAAGAGATTTTCAAAAGATTATAGGAAAAGAGATAAAAGAGCAGCTTTTTGAAAGGGAGGGGAAACTTCCCGATGCAGTGATAGCCTGTGTTGGCGGTGGGAGTAATGCAATGGGAGCATTTTATGAATTTATTAAAGATAAAAGTGTCAGACTTATAGGTTGTGAGGCGGCAGGATATGGTGTGGACACAGATAAAAGTGCCGCTACCGTTGCAAATGGGAAAACCGGAATTTTTCATGGAATGAAGTCACTTTTTTGTCAAAATCAAGACGGCCAGATATCACCTGTATATTCAATTTCCGCAGGGCTTGATTATCCGGGTATCGGACCTGAACATGTGATGTTATTTGAAGAAAAAAGAGCGGAATATGTTCCGATTACAGACGATGAGGCTGTCAATGCTTTTGAATACCTTTCAAGGAAAGAGGGAATTATTCCTGCGATAGAAAGTGCTCATGCAGTTGCTTATGCTATGAAAATTGCACCAACGATGAAAAAAGACCAAATAATAGTTATCAATATTTCAGGGAGAGGGGATAAAGATGTTGCGGCTATCGCAAGGTACAAAGGAGTTGATATTTATGAATAAAATAGAAGAAGCGTTTAAAGATAAAAAGGCGATTATACCATTTATTACAGCGGGAGATACAAGCCTTGAAATGACAAAAAAGCTCATTTTATCAATGCAGAAAAACAGAGCTGATTTAATAGAGATAGGTATTCCTTTTTCAGACCCGATAGCAGAGGATATTACCGTACAAAATGCAAATAAAAGAGCATTTAAAGCAGGTTTTAGTGTTGATAAATTATTCGATACGATAAAAGAAATTAAAGATGAAATATTTATACCTCTCGTGTTTATGACTTATATCAATGTAATTTATACATATGGGAAAGACAGGTTTATGAAAAGGTGCGTTGAATGTGGAATATCGGGCATTATCGTTTCTGATATACCATTTGAAGAAAAAGATGAACTCATTAATATATGTGCTAAATTTCATATAGCACTTATATCTTCAGTTTCTGTATCTTCAAATGAGCGAACTGAAATGATTGCAAAAGAGGCAGAGGGATTTTTATGCTGTGTATCTACTTTTGATGCAAGAAGTGAAATTAATAAAATAAAGACCGATATAGAACTTATGTTAAAAAAAGTCAGAAATGTCAGTGATATTCCATGTGTATTGAATTTTGATATTTCATCTATGGACCGTTTAAAAGAAGTATTGTCTTTTTTTGACGGAGTGATAATAAGTAGTGCGATAGTGGGAATTATTGAAAAATATAAAGAAGAGTGTTTGCCTTATATTGAGAAGTATATAAAAGATTTAGGGGATATAGTTAAAGATTATAATTGATGTTTATAAATAATAGGAAACGATGAAAGGATATAATATAAATTTTTTTTATTTTTACACATAAAATTCCTGTATTTCAAACACCCTTGATTTACTCTCATATAAGCAGGAGTTAAATTATTACAAGCTTTTGATGATAAAAGCTTGTAAATGATATATAAGAGTTTTTAAAGAGATATCTGAATTTACTAATATTTTATATAAAAACAGTTGATTTTATATTATAATTAAAATAACGATTTAATTTGAATTGGAGATATGTATGAGAGATGTAAAAAAGACAATAAGTAATTTAATAGAAAAGCAGAGTGTGGCATATCTATCATCAGTTGATAAAGCGGGATATCCAAATACCAAAGCTATGCTCTCACCTTGTAAAAGAGATGAAATAAAAACTTTTTATTTTCATACCAACACCTCGTCAATGAGGGTTATGCAGTATAAACAAAATAAAAAGGCGTGCTTGTATTTTTGCGACAGACGTTTTTTTAGGGGAGTTATGCTGATAGGGGAGGTGGAAGTGTTGGAGGATGAGAAAATAAAAAAAGAGCTTTGGAAAGATGATTATGTTATGTATTATCCAAAGGGAGTAACGGACGAAGATTATTGCATTTTGAAATTTAATGCGATAAAGGGAAGATATTACAGGAATTTTAAATCAGAAGATTTTGATATATAAAAAACTTTTATAAAATCAGAAGGAAGAAGATATAATGTGTATTTCTATTAAAAATGGTTATGAGCATTTAGATGAAATAAAGATATTATTTACTGAATATGTAAATCTTTTAACTGAAAATGATAAGTCATTTAAAAAATATCTTAAAATTCAAAATTATGATGATGAGTTAAAAAATTTGTCAAAGAAATATGCTCTTCCGAAGGGAAGATTATACATATGTTATTATGATAATAATTTGGCGGGATGTATTGCTCTTAGAAAAATTGATGAAGATAACTGTGAGATGAAACGGTTATATGTAAGAAAAGAATATCAAAAAAAAGGTATTGGCAGTTATTTGATAGATGAGATTATCAAAGATGCAAAAGAAATAGGGTATAAAAATATATTGCTTGATACCCTCCCATTTTTAAAAAGTGCGATTTATGTGTACGAACAATATGGATTTAAACAAATTTTAAAATATAATGATTCGCCGATGGAGGAGTCGATTTATATGAAATTGGAACTTTAAATGTAAAAAACAATATTTTATGGTTGACATAA
>CAMSGF010000012.1 GCA_947058225.1 uncultured Eubacteriaceae bacterium | reverse complement strand
CATCATCGCACGGCTGCCTGCTGTGCTCTGCCCGCTCTCTGCGTCTTTCGCCGCCCCTCCCACACCACACTGCATCTATGGTTTTTTCATATATCAAAAAGTAACAACTCTTCTCTTTCTATATTACATATTGTTTATTATATATTAAAAATCTACAACTTTCTCCTTCCACTGCATTACACAGTATTATATTACCCCAACCAATAGTCTTTTTTTAAATCAATAGAATATCTGTCTTAAAATCATCATCTAAATTTAACTTTGTAAGTTGTACTTTATATTTATAAATTAAATCTAGATTATTTAATTAAAAAGTATACACATAAAAAAAGCGGTTACCCGCTTTTTTTTACTTTTTTATTTTTTATTACTTCTTCTCCAGATTTTTTGTTTTTCAGCTTCCTTTATAAGCTCGTCCCTAAAATCAGGATGTGAAATGGAAATTAATGCTTCTGCCTTTTGCCACACAGCAAGGCCTTTTAAATTCACTTTTCCATACTCTGTTACAACATAATGAGTATTAGCCCTCGTATCTGTTACGATTGAACCTGGATTTAATGTAGGAACAATTCTTGATTTTAATTCTCCTGATTTTGTTTTAAATGTGGAAGAACAGCAAATAAAACTCTTGCCACCTTTGGATAAATACGCTCCAAGGACAAAATCAAGCTGTCCGCCTGCACCGCTTATCTGTCTTATTCCTGCAGATTCAGCATTCACCTGTCCGTAAAGGTCGATGTCAACAGCGTTATTTATAGACATAAAATTGTTAAGACTTGATATAACCCTAACATCATTTACATAATCAACAGGGCATGACATACATTCAGGGTTATTGTCTAAATAATCATAAAGTTTTTGTGTTCCCGCAGCGAAGGCGTATGTCTGTCTGTAACGGTTTATTTCCTTGTTTGCACCTGTAATTTTGCCTGCCTTTGCAATATCGACAAACGCATCTACATACATTTCTGAGTGAACACCTAAGTCCTTCAAATCAGACTGTGCAATAAGTGAACCAACCGTATTTGGCATACTTCCGATTCCAAGTTGTAAGCATGCTCCGTTTGGTATCTCTTCAACCACAAGCTTTGCTATCTTTGTATCGACTTCTGTTGCTTCTCCTGCAGGACTTTGTCCCATAGGAGGATTGGAACCTTCAACAACCATATCTACCTGAGAGATATGTATCCCATCTTCAAATCCACCAAGACATCTTGGAACATTCTCATTGACTTCAACGATTATAACTTTAGCTGATTCTGCACATGCAGCTAAATGTGAAGCACTCGTTCCAAAAGAGAAATATCCATGTTCATCCATAGGGGAAACCTGAGTTATCATTACATCTGCAGGAGGAGTATTCCCATCTCTGTAATATCTTGGAAGTTCAGAATATCTTATAGGTGCGTAAAATGCAAAACCTTCGTTAATTGCTTTCCTTTCAATTCCACTCATATGCCATGAATTCCACGTAAAATGTTCTTTTTGATTTTCTATATCAAATATTTTAGGTCTTTTAAGTAAAATTCCTCCCCTGAAAATAACATTTTCCAAATTCGGTAACCTTTTTGCAAGTTCAATATCTATATCGTGCGGAGTTGTGGCAGTCCAGCCATAATCAACCCAATCTCCCGATTTTATAACTTCACTTGCTTCTTTTGCACTGACTTTCTTTTTATCATAAAGCTCTCTTATATCCATAGTTTTCTCCTTTACCTTTCTTCTTATTTATTATAGTACATTATCGATTAATTTAAATCAAGATATGCATAAAACTTAAATAAAAATTTTTCTAAATTATGATAATTTTAGAATAATATTTCAATTCTTAGCAACACTAAAATTAAGTAATTAATCAAGAAAAGGAAAAGGAGTAAAAAAGTGAAAGCGACAGGAATAGTTAGAAGAATTGACGATTTGGGAAGAGTCGTTATCCCAAAAGAAATAAGACGAACTTTAAGAATAAAAGAAGGAACATCCCTTGAAATATATACTGATAAAGAAGGAGAAGTGATATTAAAGAAGTATTCACCGATAGGTGAGCTTTCTGCATTTGCACAGGAATATGTAGACAGTCTGTCTTTATCTACAAAGGCAATAAGTTTAATATGTGACAGAGATTCTTTTATAGCAGCATCAAGCGGAAATAAAAAAATTTTTGCAGAAAAGAAAATAAGTGCAGCGCTTGACAAAGTAATATCAAACAGAAAGCTTGTTACATCAAAAGATACAAACATTGAAATTTCAACAGAAATCGATATGGATTTGCCATTTAAGGTCATCTCGCCGATAATAGCACAGGGTGACCCTATAGGAGCAGTCTTGTTGGTGAGCAAAGATGAAAAAGTTATGGATTATGAAAATGCAAGCCTTCTTACACAAACAGGAGCAATCTTCCTTGGAAAGCAAATGGAGCAATAATAAAAACCACCGGTGACACCGGTGGTTTTATTTGTATTAAAAAAAAGCTAATTTATAATTAAGTATAAATCGATATAAGAATATATTATATCAATTAAAACATTTGTAATAAGAAACCGGCTTTCTTTTATTTTATATTTTATTTCTTTATTAAATATCTCTTTCATAAAATTTTATATTTATAAAAATATAAAATAAGCACCTGTAAATTTATATTAATTTTACATATTATCAAAAAAGAACCCAATCAATAATTAACAGGTGGGTTGTACTTATCTCTAAAACACAGGATATTTCAAATAAAATTGAATAAAATCAAAAAAATCGTAGACGTATAAAAAACGCTTAACATTAATTTTAAAACTTATTAAACAAATAAAGCAAGGATGAACAATCATATATAAATGTAAGAAACGGCTTAAAAATATTAAATTAAATTAGACTTTGACAGTAAAAAATCGACTCACAAATAAATGTGAATCGATTATAAGGATATATTATATTAATTAAAACACATATTAATTACAAAAAATTGATTTAAAAGAATTTGTTTATATAAAAAACATTATTAAGAATATCTATATTAATACTTATTCAAGTATATCTTTTGCAATATCTTTGCCAAGTCCGTCCTCTACTGCTATTAAAAGAGATTTGCTCTTTTGTACGTCATTGTATAAGATACCTCCGACAATGATACCATCCTTTAATACTATCTTTTTATATATAGTATCTTTTGAAACAACCATTTCTTCTTTATCATCGCCGCCTTTTGTATCTGCGATGCTGAAGATTTCTACTCCAAACCCATTAAACACAGTCGATGGAATAATCTTTTCTATTCTCTCACTTTTTCCTATCATATTACTTCCCGCAACTTTTCCCGTCATAACCGCATTCGACCAAAGAGCCGTAACCCTGCCTTTGTATTCTGCAATATCACCGCAGGCAAAAACGTCCTCTACATTGGTTTTACACATATCATCTATGATAATACCCCTGTTCGTATCAATACCACTTCCTTTTATAATATCGATATTAGATTTAACTCCCGCACAAATTATTATTAAATCTGCACTTAAATCTTCTTCATCTTTCATTGAAACGATACCTTCTTTAACACTTGTAACCTGTTTACCCGTAAGAACAGTTACACCCTCATTTTCCAATACATTCCTAAACATTTCACTGCTTGTATCATCGAGCTGGATTCCCATTATATTAGGAGTATATTCGATAACTGTCGTTTTAAGCCCTTGCTTAACTAAAGCCGACAGTGCCTCTATTCCTAAAATTCCGCCACCGATTACAATAGCGGTGCTGCTTTTGTTTATTTTTTCTAAAATTCCATCACTGTCTTTCATCGTTCTTAAACTAAACACTGTTTCATTATCGATATCAGCTTCAAATGGAACAAACGGACTTGAACCGTTGGCAAAGAGAAGTTTATCATAAGATATACTTTCTCCGTTTGATAAAGAAACTTTTTTTTCATTTGTATCCACACCCGTCGCACTGATGCCCAATCTAAAATCTATATTATTTTTCTTAAAAAATTCCTCATTTTCCATATACAATAAATTTTTATCTATTTTCCCTGCCACATAATTGCTAAGACCGGGCCTATTGTAAGGATATTCTTCTTCTTTATTTATTATTGTAACATCCGCTTTATCATTGCCATTTACAATTACTTTCGCTGCTTCAAGCCCGGCAGCAGAACCTCCGATAATTACATATTTCTCATCCTTTGAAATAACCTTTCCCTCACTTTCTTCTGCAAGGGAAAAATGGGAACTGTCCGCTTTACAAACGGGACAAATCTTTGGCATTTCATCACTTTCGATAATTTGCATACATATATCGCATTTCCATTTTTTCATAAATCTCACCTCTTTACATTATTCTTAGCATTTTATTAATAATTATAATATAAATTTAATATTATTTACAAACACAAATATTGTATTTTTATAAAAAATATGATACATTTTGAAAAGTAAAATTAAACTTTGGAGAAATTTATGTCAACAATTAAGGCCTTTTTTTATACAATACTTATATCAATGACTCCTATTATTGAATTGAGGGGAGCTATTCCAATCGGAATTGCAAATGACCTTAATATAGCTTTATGCTTTGTAGCCGCAGTTATTGGAAATATGATTCCTGTTCCTTTTATAATAATCTTTATAAGAAAATTCGTTTGTTTTTTAAAAAGAAAAAGTAAATTTTTACAAAAAATTGCTTTAAAAATAGAAAACAAGGCCCGATTGAAAGCTAAAATAATTTATAAATACGAAGCACTCGGTCTTTTTATACTCGTTGCAATTCCGCTACCGGGTACAGGAGCGTGGACAGGAGCATTAGTCGCAGGAATGCTCGATATGCGTTTAAAAACAGCTTTTCCGTCAATACTTATGGGAGTTATAACCGCAGGAGTGATTATGACTGCTCTATCCTATGGAATATTCGCATTATAAAAATATTTTAATATTTATTTTATTCGTCCATTACTCCGTATAAAACTTTTTGAATTTTTATGATGGCTTTCTTGCAGATTCTGCTCAAATATTCTCTTGAATAACAAAGTGTGTCACTTATGTATCCCATTTTATTTAACTTAAAATATCTCATAACTATAACTTTATTTTCAATTTGTGTTAAACATTCCATAGCTTTATCTATTTCAAAGACATCAAGTTCTCTTTTCTTAAGCTCTGCCCTTAACATATCTTCAAAATCACTGATTCTTATTGCCTCCCTTGCGACAATATCAGAATTTTGATTATTATTTCCGACTTGTAAATATGCAGATGCCTTTAATGTGTCAGGCTCTAATTCTTCAAGACGTTTTTTAATAGTGCTGATTCTCGATAAATTAAATGTGTAGTTATATAATCTTCTTTCTACTTCTTTTCTCATATCTGTTTTCATAATAATAACTCCTTTTTATTTGCATTATTCGAATAACTGTTCTATTTTGATAACATAATACTACACGATTTGTGAAATGTCAATATAAAAATGCACATTTTGTGATATTTTTTTAAATTATACTTGATTTTATACACAAAGTGTGATAAATTTAATATAGATTTATGATAGGAGGAGTATACACTTTGGCAAATTCAATGGGAGAAAGAATAAAAAAGCTTCGAAGAGAACGTAATCTTACACAACGTAAACTGAGTGAAATGCTAGGTGTAAGAACCAGTGCTGTCAGTATGTATGAAAGCGGTCAACGAAGTGCAAATTACGATATAATAATAAAATTAAGTGAAATATTTGACTGTAGCCTTGATTATTTAATAAAAGGCGAAGAAGATATCGATACAAAACTAAAAAGTATTATGAAAGATGAACTGCTTATAGCTTTTGAAGATTATGACAGTTGGTCTACAGAAGATAAAGAAGAACTTTTAAAATATTTGAGTGCAAAAAAACTTACCAGACAAAAATAAATCCGCAAAGCATAAAGGGGATTGCTTTGCGGGAAAACATTGGGTCTGGCAAATAAGGGGGATCGCTCAAACCCTGTCTATAATTTCTTGACTAACTTGTCGCATTGGCATCAAGTAAAATCGTCTTGGTCACTTTTGCAACTCCTTTTTTAGTCAATGAGATAATTTTCATAACATTTGATTGAATTAAAATTTCTGTACAACAATTAGGACAAAAATACTTTTTTCTTCCTATCTTTCCTAAATCTTTACAAGAACAAATAGGACATTCCATAAAAAACTTCCTTTCTTACATCTTATAAATAGATTATATATACATAACCTTAATTTTACCTTAAAATTTATAAAAAAGTTATTTAATTATTTGTTAATCAAGGTAAAATCAATTATAATACTTATATAAAAATAAAAAGGGAGGTAATAATGAGAATTTTAATTGTTGAAGATGAAGAGAATTTAGCGCTGCCTTTGGCTGCAATTTTAAAGAAAAACAATATAATGGCAGATGTCGTTTATGATGGCTACGGCGGACTGATGCAAGGAAGAAAAGATTTTTATGATGTGATAGTTCTTGATATAATGCTTCCCGAAATGGATGGACTTACTATTCTTAAGACGCTTAGAAATGAAGGAGTAAATACTCCGATACTTCTTCTTACGGCTCTTGGTGAGGTGGAGGACAGGGTTAAGGGTTTGGAACTTGGAGCCGATGACTACCTGACAAAGCCATTTGATACAAAAGAACTGATTGCAAGGATAAAAGCCCTTTCAAGAAGAACCACGCAGACTCTAACTGAAAATGTAATAACGATAAAAAACGTAACTTTAAACACGACAAATGCAAGCCTTGAAATATCGGGAGAAAGTGAAGCACTCACAAAAAAGGAATCAGATTTGTTAGAGCTTCTTATGCGAAATAAAGATAAAACTCTTTCAAAAGATTATATCCTTGATAAGATATGGGGGCTTGATTCAATCGCAATAGATAATTCAGTTGAAATATATATACATTACTTAAGAAAAAAACTAAAGGCAAAAAAAGCAATGGTAAAAATAGTAACCAATAGAGGAATCGGTTATACATTAAAGGAAGAAGAAGATGTTAAATAAGATAAAACTTGGGTTAATGGCGATAAATACGGTCGTTATCGTTGTGATTCTTGCGGTGTGCACCTGCTTTATGTACGTCGTAACAAGTTATTCCCTAAATTCGACCGTAGACAACGACTTGATAAATATGGGATACCAGACTAAGAGATTTTCAGATATAAATTATCAAAAAAAGAAAGGCAATTTGCACATAAATCAGGACTTCACATTCTTTGAAGAAAAACTGACAAATTCAAAAATAATGGTAATTGTTTTTGATGATGATTTAAAAAAGATTTATTCAAAGGGAAAATTTTTTGTAAGCACAGGTAACTTAAAACAGGTTGCCCTTACTTATTTTGCAAACGGCAGGGCGCCGAAAAAGACAGTAACTGAAAAAGACGGGATATATTCATTTGCAAATTATAAGGATAAAAATATCTCCCTTAGAACCTGTACGACAGTTTCAAGAAATGAAAAAGGTGAGCTGGAGCTTATACTCACTGCACAGGAGACAAATAAGGAAAGTGCACTTATAAACTCATTGGTATTTGTATTGGTTTTAACGATTATAGTCGGAAGTGTCCTATCTGTAATAGGTGCGAACATTATAGCAGACAGGTCCTTAATTCCTATAAAAACCACTATGGATAACCAAAAGCAGTTTATCGCAGACGCATCGCATGAGCTTAGAACTCCTATCGCAGTTATAAAGACAAATTTGGAACTTGTTTTATCAAATGAAGAAGAAAAGGTCAAAGAGCAAAAAACCTGGCTTAATTACGCCACAAAAGAAGCCTCAAGAATGGATAAGATAGTAGGAGATTTATTGTTCCTTTCAAGAGCAGACTTGAATCAAATTCCTTTTAATTTTGAAAATATAGACATAATTTATTTAATAAAAGATGCCATTGAAATGACAAAAGGTCTTCCAAAGGCAAATGATATAACGATGTTACTTACGAGTAAGTATGAAAATGTGTATATAAATGCGGATAAAAACAAAATCACGCAGCTTATTATGATTCTTTTGGATAACTCCATAAAATATTCAAAGGGAGATAACAAGAGAATTATAGTAAATGTGGATATAAAAAAGAATGACGTCGTAATAAAAGTGACAGACAACGGCGTTGGAATAAGCGAGGAAGATATAGACAAAGTATTTACGAGATTTTACAGAGTTGACAAGTCCAGAAACAATACAAAGGGAAGTGGACTTGGACTTTCAATCGCACAGTGGATTGTAAAAAATCACAACGGACAAATATCAATTGAGAGCACACTCGGAGAAGAAACAAACATAATAATCACTATGCCTTTTAGCGAATATAAGGAGATTTAGAAATGGATTTATTAAAAAACTTAAATGACAAACAAAGGGAGGCCGCAGAAAATATAAACGGACCGCTTTTAATTCTTGCAGGTGCTGGGAGTGGGAAAACGAGAACCATAATTCACAGGATTGCAAATATAATAGAAAAAGAATATGCAAGACCCGGAGAAATTTTAGCCCTAACCTTTACGAATAAAGCCGCAGGAGAGATGAAAGAGAGAATTGAAAAGTTTGGGTTTGAGTATATTGAAGATATGTGGATGGGAACTTTCCACTCGATATGTGCTAGAATCTTAAGGTTTACGGCACATAGACTGGGGGAGCATTTTAACTCGACGTTTAGTATATACGATGAGGACGACAGTAAAAAGCTCATCAGTGAATGTATAAAAGAACTCGACTTATCGGAAAGAGATTATCCCCCTGCTTTTATAAAAGAAACCATATCTTCCGCAAAGAATAAACTTATGGAAAGTGAAGAATTTTTTGAGGAATATGAGGGTGATTTTAAGCTTGCAAAGGTTGGGATGATATATAAAATGTATCAGGAAAAACTTGAAAAAAACAATGCGATGGACTTTGACGATTTGCTTTTAAACGTCGTAAAAGTGTTTCATTCGTGTCCTGACGTGCTCGAAAAATTTCAGGAAAGATTTAAGTATATTCTTGTAGACGAATATCAGGATACGAACTACTGCCAGTATGTAATAGTCAGTTTAATAGCCAAAAAACACAGAAACATATGTGTGTGCGGTGATGATGACCAAAGTATATACGGCTGGAGAGGTGCGGATATAAGAAATATTTTGGAATTTAAAGATGATTTCCCTGATGCGAGGGTAATAAAACTGGAACAAAACTACAGATGCACGAAAAACATTTTAGATGCAGCAAACCACGTCATAGCACATAACCAAAACAGAACGGGGAAATATCTTTGGACGCAAAACGAACAGGGCGAAAAGGTTACATATTTAAAAGCGCAGTCTGATTTAGATGAATCGGCAATAATCGCAAGACAGATAAGACTTCTTCATCAAAACGGGGTTGAATATGACGATATAGCTGTGTTATACAGGGTAAACGCACAGTCGAGAACTTTGGAAGAAGGTCTTATGAGAAGGGGGATTCCATATCAGATTATCGCAGGAACGAAGTTTTATGACCGTATGGAAATAAAGGATATTTTAGCGTATTTAAAACTCCTTGTAAACCCAAAGGATGATATTGCACTAAGCAGAATTATAAATATGCCAAGGAGGGGGATAGGTGCGGCAACTGTTGAAAAACTAAGGGAATACACGTATATAAAGGGAATATCGATGATGGAGGTTGTAAATAACATAGAATCTATCAACATATTAAAGGCAGGGGCAAAGGATAAGATTTTAGGGTTTAAGAGAATAATGGATGAAATAAGAGATTTATCAAATGTCTATTCCTTAACTGACACGATAAAGGCAGTTATGCAAATAAGTGGATATGATGATTTAATAAGAGAGGGCAAAATAGAAAATGCAGGTTCCAGAAAAGAAAACCTCGAAGAATTAATAAATGCGGCAAGCGACTTTGAAAGAAGTTCGGAAGATGCTTCAATCGAAGCATTTTTAGAAAATGCAGCGCTCGTGGCGGGGGTTGATTCATACGATGAAGACAACAAAAAGGTACTGCTGATGACTCTTCATAATGCAAAAGGGCTTGAATTTAAAATAGTCTTTATGCCGGGAATGGAAGAGGGGCTATTTCCAATGGGCTCAATCGACAAAGAAGAAGAGCTTGAGGAAGAAAGAAGGCTTTGTTACGTTGGGATAACGAGAGCGAGGGAAAAGCTATACGTATGTTCAGCTAAAATGAGGAGGGTTTACGGGGAAACAAAGGTCAGAAAAAACTCGAGATTTTTGGAGGAAATACCGATAAGGCTGATTGAAAACGGAGATTTGATATATAAAAAAGAAAAAAGTGTTGAGTCTTCTGTTCTTCCGGGCATCAGTTACGACCCGTATAAAAATACTGCGACAAGGGTTGTAAAAGCCAAAAAGCCTAAGTCTAATGGTACGGTCTTATCTGCGGGGGATAAGATAAGTCATGCACAGTGGGGAAACGGAACGGTTGTTGGGGTTAGCGGAGATGGAGATGATGCAGTTATAACGGCGGCTTTTCCGGGTCTTGGAATAAAAAAGTTTATGGCGGGTGTTGCAAGTTTTAAAAAGATTTAATATAAATTTAAAAATTTTATTTATAACTTTTAATTTAAAAAGATACACGAATTAAAGGCGTTTGTCTTTTTTATATAAATATTTTAATTTTTTATTAAAAAACAAAAAATTGTCAATTTGTGTTGATACTTTTTTGGGGAGGGGATATTTTTATAGTAAAGGAAGTGATTTGTATGAGGCAATTTATTAATGCAGATAGGAAAATATATGGAACTTATGTTAATTGGTATAGACATAAAAATATCAATGTATTTTATACATTGAATATAATACATTCGAAACTACTCATTGCACTTATAATAATTCTAAAAAAATATTAATTTGTGTTGACAGTCGGGGGGGTAGTATCCTTATAATAAAGAAGGTAATTTATATCATGCAAACAATGTCATCAAATTTGCAACGCTGTGTAGCTTGTGCTGACTGGTGTGGATATAAAAATAAAAAAATAGAGGGAAGAAAAGCCGGAACAGCGATCATCACTGTGAGCATTAAAGG
>CAMSGF010000011.1 GCA_947058225.1 uncultured Eubacteriaceae bacterium | reverse complement strand
TTATGCGGAACTTGGAATACAATCTATAATTGTACTTGCTTTAACGCTTTTCATCGTTTTTTTGTATTATTGTGTTAGATATTTGTTAGTATTTGTAATAATTTTAAAAAGCACCATATTACATATAAAGTTTTAAAATTCTTATATAAGCAGTTTCGTATTATTCCTTGTTGTTTGAAATAAAATTCAATTTTTTGTATATAAAAACAAAATTTGTAAAAAATAGAAACATATTAAAATCGGAGAAAAGATATGAAAAAAATAAAAGATTTTTTACTTGATAATATGTTTTTTACGGTAACTGTTTTAGTTGTGTTCGGGGTATTTATGGGGCTTATTGTCGGAAATATTATAGAAACCTCCATAAATAATGAAAGAATAAATCAAGCTGAGCTTACTAAAAATTCAAACACTTCTTCAAATAGTATAAAGACAGATTCTCAAACAATTATAATATTCAATAAAACCTTTAAAAAAGCAAACTATAAGACACACGATGAAGTTTTAATACCAAATGACAAGACATCAATGACACAGGATGAATTTCAAAAGGAATACCCAACCTGGCAGATAGATAAGTTCTCGAGTTCAAGGGTAGTTATGCATAAAAATATAGATTCTTATCCTCCCGGATATTACAAGATTTCTTATATGTATAACATCGACAGTGAATATATAACTGTCTTTACCTACGATAAAGAAGGAAGGGAAAAGGTATATAAAATAACAAAAACGCCCCTTGATTTATTGGATGCACAGACTATAAAAGAGATTAAAAAAGGTATTATCATAAATGACAAAGAAGAACTAAACAGAAAATTGGAAAATTATGTAGATTAAAGGAGATTGTATGAAAAGGAAAGTTTTAATTTTAACACTTTTTAGCTTAATGGTATTTGCACTTTGCAATGTATATGCGGCTTCAAATTATGTTTACTATGGCTCTCCTGCAAAACACGTAAAACCCGTACAGGAAAAATTAAAGAGATGGGGATATTATTCAGGGAATGTGGATGGAAAATTTGGGTCAAAAACAGAATCAGCCATAAAATTATTCCAAAAGAAAAATGGACTCACAGTTGATGGAAAAGCGGGCAAAAGAACGCTGGAAAAAATGGGGATATATAATCTTTTTAAAGACACCTCATCAAGTGCGAGCAGTTCAAATGCCACAAGCAAAACAGATGTAAATTTAATTGCAAAATGCATCAACGGAGAAGCCAGAGGAGAGCCGTATGAGGGAATGGTCGCAGTAGGTGCAGTTATATTAAACAGGGTTAAATCGCCGTCATTTCCAAACACCGTAAGCGGAGTTGTTTATCAAAACGGAGCATTTGATGCAGTAAGTGACGGACAGGTAAACTTAACTCCATCGCAGTCTTGTATAAATGCGGCAAAAGATGCGATAAACGGTTGGGACCCATCCGGAAATGCAATTTATTATTACAATCCAAAGACTGCAACAAATAAATGGATAAGGACAAGACCTATAATAGTTACAATAGGTAATCACGTCTTTTGCAAATAGGAGGGGGTAAGTATGAAAAAAAACGGTATATATGCATTTTTACTCGCCATAATAGTAATAATTTTCGGATTGTTTTTGTATAACAGTTATACTAAAAGCAATAATTATAAAACTTCTGTATCAAATGTATACAAAAAAAACTTCTCTTCGGCAGTAGAGGGCTTTGATGAAATAAATACAGATTTAGCAAAGGTAAATGCAAGCAACAATAAACACTTTATCAATAAGGAGCTTATAAAACTATACGCATCCACGCAGGCAGTTGTTGAAAATATCAATTCAATCCCTATAAGTCACACAGTTATAAACAATGTCAGCGAATTTTTAAATAAAACAGGCGGATACTATTATTCATTAATTTTAAATGACAGAAATTTAAACAAAAAGGAAAAGAAAAATATAAAAGATATATATGCTTCTTCAAATGTCCTCCTCGCAAATTTAAGAGATTTGGAAGATTATATTGAAAACTCAAAAGACGGATATGACTGGATAAATTCAAGAGGAGATTTCTATGTAAACACAAATACAACAAGAATTGATAACACTTTTAAAACCTCAAAAGAACAGATAAAGGAATATCCGACTCTTATATATGACGGGCCGTTTTCCGATTCTATGAGAGAGAGGAAAAATAACACCTATAAAAAGAATATAACAAAAGAAGAAGCGAAGAAACTTTTAAATAAAATGTTAGACAAAAATATAAGTTTAAAATTTGAAAGCGAATCTAATTCAAACATTCCATCATATAAGTTTAAATATTACAGCAATGAATACACCTATACAGCCGATATAAGCAAAAAAGGCGGAAAATTAATATCAATATCTTCTAACTATGTAGCTGATGAGAATGATAAAATATCTATAAGAAAAGCGATAAAAATCGGAAAAGATTTTTTAAATGATAATCTGGGTATTAAAAATATGCAAAGCACTTACTATGAAACATTCGACAATATCGTTACGATAAATTATGCATATAAGCAAAATAACGTAACATGTTATACAGATTTAATAAAAATAAAGGTCAGTTTAGCCGATGGAAAAATCACAGGGCTTGAAGGCAGCAACTATTATTTGGCACACAAAAAAAGAAATAATCTAAAACCAAGTATAACAAAAAAACAGGCGAGAAACAAAGTTAATATGGATTTAAAAATAACAAAGGAAAGATTGGCACTTATACCAACCGAAACAAATAAAGAAAAGCTTTGTTATGAATTTAAGGGAAAAATGGGAAAAGATATTTTCTTGGTTTATATAAATGCAAGAACAGGTGAAGAAGAAGATATTTTGAAAGTAATACAAGCTGATAAAAGCGTCTTAACGATGTAATAAAAAGCACCGAAATCGGTGCTTTTTTATTTATACAATTAATAAAATTTTGGTTAAATACAATATGTTTATATATTGATTAAAATATAATAAATATTTAAAACAATAAAAATTAATAAATATTTAAAATAAAAAAACAGCCCTTAAAACAGGCTGTCTTTTATATTTGAATACATAACCACAAAGGTTTCTGTCGTTCCAAACTTTTGTGCTTTTTCCAAAAACTTTGCAAGGTGTGTCGTTGAATTTACAAAGGCTTTTACGACCAGTGAATACTGCCCTGTTACGTAGTAAAACTCGCTGATTTCAGAGGACTTTGAAGCGAACTCCTTAAACTGCTCGTATTTGCTTGCAGGCATATCTATATTTATAAAAACTGCAATGGACTGCCCTATTTTTTCCCTGTCAATGACAGCCTTATAAGATGTGATTATGCCGTTTTTTTCAAGTCTTTTTACCCTGTCTGCAGCGGCAGGGGCTGATAAGTTTAAATCTTTTGCAAGGTCTTTCATCTTTATCCTGCCGTCATAATTAAGTCTTTCTAAGATTTTTTCATCTATTTCATCTATCATTTTTTATTCCCCTAACTTAAATATTCCCTGAGTTTATCTTTTTTATCCGTCTTTTCCCAGGAGAATTCTTCTCTTCCAAAATGTCCGTACGCCGCAGTTTTCTTATAGATAGGACGCCTTAAATCAAGTTTTTCTATTATTTTATTCGGCCTTAAATCAAAGTTTTCTTTTATGATTTCTTCAATTCTTTCATCACTTAGTTTCCCTGTGTTAAAGGTATTAGCCATAACCGAAACAGGATTTGCAACTCCTATTGCGTATGCAATTTCAATTTCAATCTTATCGCAAAGCCCTGCTGCAACTAAATTTTTTGCGATATACCTTGCCATATATGCACTGCTTCTGTCTACTTTTGTAGGGTCTTTCCCGGAAAAACATCCTCCTCCATGCCTTGCATATCCTCCGTATGTATCGACTATTATCTTTCTTCCCGTAAGCCCGCTGTCAGCCTGTGCCCCACCTATCACAAAGCGACCGGTCGGATTGATGTAATACTTTGTATTTTCATCGAGTAAATCACTCGAGATTACAGGTTTGATTACATATTCAATTATATCTTTTCTTATTTGTTCATTCGTAATTTCAGGAGAATGCTGTGCGGACACCACAACAGTATCAACTCTTATCGGTTTGTCGCCGTCATATTCAACCGTAACCTGTGTTTTCCCATCGGGTCTTAAATAAGAAAGAACATTGTTTTCCCTCACTTGAGTTAACTTAATCGCAAGTTTATGTGCCAAAGATATCGGAAGCGGCATCAATTCCTTCGTTTCATTACACGCATAACCAAACATTAACCCCTGGTCTCCCGCTCCGTTTTCTCCATCATCTTTATTTTCTTCCTTCGCCTCTAAAGACTTATCAACCCCCATAGCTATATCGCTAGACTGTTCGTCAATGGAACAGATAACCCCGCAGGTTTCCCCGTTAAGTCCGTATTCGTCCTTTGTATACCCGATGTCTTTTATCGTCTTTCTTACTATTTTATTTATATCCACATAACAACTTGTTGAAATTTCTCCAAGCACCAACACTAACCCCGTATTTATCGCACATTCGCACGCAACCCTCGCATTTTCATCTTGTTCTAAAATTGCATCTAGCACACTATCACTGATTTGGTCGCATACTTTATCCGGATGACCTTTAGTAACAGATTCCGATGTAAAAAAATGTCTGCTCATTTTATGGCTCCTTAATAAAAATTATAAATAAAATGTACCACAATTAGACCAATTTTTCAATTCTTTTTCTTTTATTTTAGTTACACTTATAGTATAATTACATTATTATACTTAAATTAGGTGCTAATATGGAAAATATAAAAAATGCAAAAAAAATTGTAATAAAAATAGGAACTTCGACCCTTACACACAAAAGCGGTAATATAAATATAAAGCGTTTTGAAGAATTGATTAAAGTTATTGCCGATTTAAAAAATTCAGGGAAAGATATCATAATCGTATCCTCAGGAGCAGTTGGGGTTGGAGCGGGCAAATTAGGCCTTAGGGAAAAACCCTCTGATATTCCCTCAAAACAGGCTATTGCAGCTATTGGTCAATGTGAATTGATGTATTTATACGATAAACTTTTTGGAGAATACAATCACAATGTTGCACAGGTACTGCTCACCTACAGCTTTTTAACAAATGAGAAAAAAGTCAACAATGTCAAAAATACGTTTAATAAACTATTGGAATTTAATACGATACCGATAGTAAATGAAAATGATACTGTTTCAACAGAGGAGCTTGAATTTGGAGATAATGACACATTATCGGCTTATGTTGCAGGAATAGTTGATGCCGATTTACTGATTATACTAACTGATATAGACGGACTTTACAATGAAAATCCAAGAGAAAACCCGAATGCAAAAAAAATCGATGTTGTGGAAAAAATCGATGATAAAATTTTATCTATTGCATCTTCCACAAACAATGAATTTGGAACAGGCGGAATGATTACAAAGCTAAAAGCGGGAGAAATTGCGACAAAAGAAGGTATAGATATGATAGTGATGTCATCAAATATTCCAAGTGACTTATATAAAGTATTTGATGGAGAAAATGTCGGAACGTTATTTAAAAGACAAAGTAAATAAATTTTAAAGGAAAAAAAGGAGGAATTGTTATGCTTAATATGGTTGAAATTGGAAAGAGAGCGAAAAATGCAAGCTACATATTATCTACTCTCACATCTAAAATTAAAAACGATGCACTTGAAGAAATAGCAAAAGAGATTGTCTTAAGAAGTGAAGAAATTTTAAAAGAGAATCAAAAAGATATTAAAAATGCAAAAGAAAATAATATAAAAGAATCTATGGTGGACAGACTTCTTCTTACAAAGGAGAGAATCGAAGGTATTGCAACGTCAATTAGAAAAGTTATAGCTTTAGATGACCCTGTCGGGTATATTGAAGGTGGGAATGTAAGACCAAACGGTATGGAAATAATAAAAAAGAGAGTGCCGCTTGGAGTTGTTGGGATAATATTTGAATCAAGACCAAACGTTACGATAGATGCTGCAGGACTTTGTTTAAAATCAGGAAATGCGTGTATACTTCGGGGAGGGAAAGAAGCTATCAATACTAATATGAAGCTAGCTGATATTATGAGAGAGGCTATCTCAAAAGTCGGACTTCCAAAGGACAGCATTATTTTGCTTGAAGATACGAACAGAAAATATGTAAAAGAAATGGCTGAACTCGTAGATTATATCGACATATTGATTCCAAGAGGAAGTGCAAATTTAATTAACTCAGTTAAAGAAATAGCAAAGGTTCCTTTCATTGAAACAGGAGCGGGAAACTGTCATATATATATTGACGAAAGTGCTGATATTGATATGGCGGTTGAACTTACGGACAATGGCAAGACTCAAAGACCGAGCGTATGCAATGCTCTTGAAACACTTTTAATCAATAAAAATGTAGATGATGTTTTTTTACACAAAGTTTATGACAGGTTAAAGGAGCATAATGTTGAATTTAGGGGTGATGAAAAAACTATTGAGGTTTTGGGAAGTGAAAAAGTTAAAAAGGCAAGCGAAGAAGATTATATGACAGAATATAACGATTATATTATCGCAGTTAAGACAGTTGATAATATTGATGAAGCTATAGAACATATCAATAAATATTCAACTCATCACTCCGAATGTATCGTAACAAACAATTACGAACATTCATTGAAGTTTACATCTAAAGTAGACAGTGCCTGTGTTTATGTCAATGTTTCAACGAGATTTACAGACGGGGAACAATTTGGACTTGGAAGTGAGATTGGAATTTCAACTGCGAAGCTTCATGTGAGAGGTCCGATGGGATTAAATGATTTAACTACGGTTAAATATATAATAAATGGCAATGGTCAGATAAGAGAATAATTTTAAACCTCATCAGTAAATTGATGAGGTTTATTTTTATAATTTATTTATGAAAGTATTGTTTTTATATGATAATATAATAATCTTTTTAAGTTTTTATTGTAGATGTGTGTTGTGTTTGGCAGAGAATACGGGCGGGGCGGCGGGTGAAGTGCAACGCACTTCACTAACAGGCGAATTTTATTCGCCTGAACTTTTAAAAAGGAGATATTTTAAAAATGAATTTTTAAAATCTTTCCTCTTTAAAAGCCGCCGCCCCTCCACCCCTTTCACAACCACGCACTTTATGCTATAATAAAAAAAGTAAAAATTAAGAGGTATTATATGATAAGTAAAGATACAATCGCAGCCATCGCAACTTCCATCGGACAGTCAGGAGTTTCGATAATAAGAATAAGCGGAGAAGGTGCTTTTAATGTGGCGGAGAGATTATTTAGAAGTAAGAATAAATCTTTTTTAGATTTAAGTAAAAATTCAATAACACATGGCTTTATAATTGACCCAAAGACTAACAAAGAAATTGATGAAGTTTTGATTTCAAAAATGGTTTCTCCAAATACATATACGGGTGAAGACACAGTTGAAATAAACTGCCATGGTGGAATAGGCGTTACAAAAGAGATATTAAATGTAGTGATAAATAACGGGTGTAGGCTTGCAGAAGGAGGCGAATTTACAAAGAGGGCTTTCTTAAATGGCAAAATAGATTTAGTTCAGGCAGAAGCAATAAGCGATATAATAACTGCGAGGACAAAGGAATTTAAACAGACTGCACTTGATTCACTTAAAGGTAAATTGTCTGAAAAAATAGGAGATATAAAGGAAGATATTATAAATCTTTTAAGTCATCTGGAAGTGACTATTCAATACCCCGAATATGATATTGAAGATTTAACGGATGAGGAAATAAAAGAGATTTTAGTTACGATAAAGGAAAAACTTAAAAAACTTATTTCAACATTTGATAAAGGCGAAATTTTAAAAGACGGAGTAAATATAGCCATAGTCGGAAAACCAAACGTTGGAAAATCACAGCTTTTAAATCAGCTTTTAGGGAGTGAAAAAGCAATCGTTACGGACGAAGCCGGGACGACAAGAGATGTTGTGGATGAAATGATAAACATAGGCGGTATTCCGGTAAAACTTTCCGATACGGCAGGAATAAGAGATACTTCATCAAAAGTTGAAAGGATAGGCATAGAAAAGTCAAAATCTATTATGAAAAGTGCGAAGGTGATATTGTTCGTAGTAGACTCATCACAAAAACTTGACAAAGACGATATTGAAATCTTTGAAAATATAGATAAAGATAAAAAAATAATAGCTGTTTTAAATAAAACAGATTTAAAATTAAATGAGGAAACAGAAGTGTTTTTTAATGAAATTAAGGACATTGAAGTAATAAAAATTTCTGCATTAAACGGAGAAAATATTGAAAAAATTTATAAAAAAATTTATAATATAATTTCAAACAGTGAAAATAATGAATTAAATGACGTATTGGTGTCGAATGAAAGGCATAAAAATCTTTTAAATAACGCATATGAGAGTGTAGAAAATGCGTTGGGAAATCTTGATATGGGATTTGAAGTTGATTTAGTGTCAATAGATATTAACAATGCGTTGGAATCTCTTGGTGAAATAACAGGAGAAAATACGTCCGACCAGGTAATAGAGGATATATTTAAGAATTTTTGTGTAGGTAAATAGAAAATGGAATTTAATGCAGGAGAATATGACGTAATAGTAATAGGTGCAGGCCACGCAGGTTGTGAAGCAGCGCTTGCGTCTGCGAGAAAAGGGTGTAAAACTTTGCTTTTAACCCTTAATTTGGATGCACTTGCGATGATGCCCTGTAATCCGTCTATTGGGGGAACTGGTAAAGGTCATTTGGTCAGGGAAATTGATGCACTTGGCGGAGAGATGGGGAAAGTCATAGATAAAACCTTTCTTCAAAGTAAAACTTTAAACACTGCAAAAGGGGTTGCGGTCCAGTCTTTAAGGGCACAGGCTGATAAAAAGAAGTATCAGCAGGTTATGAAGTACGTAATAGAAAACACTGATAATTTAGATTTAAAGCAGCAGGAAGCGGTTAAATTATTGGTTGAAGATGGAAAAATAAAAGGAGTTGTTACTCATACTCACGCAGTATACGATGCAAAAGCCGTTATAATATGTTCGGGTACATATTTAAAAGGGAAGATAATAATCGGAGATGTAAGTTACAGTGGCGGACCAAACGGAATTTTCCCTGCCAATAAATTAAGTGAAAGTTTAAAAGAACTCGGGTTTGAACTGTTGAGGTTAAAGACAGGAACTCCTGCGAGAGTAAATAAGAGAAGTATTGATTTTTCAAAGGTTGAAATTCAATACGGTGATAAGGAAGTAACCCCGTTTTCATTTGAAAATGAAACGTTGGAATTTGATGAGCAGCCTTGTTATCTTGCGTATACCAATGAAAAAACCCACGAGGTTATAAGGGCAAATTTGCATAGAAGTCCGCTTTTCAGCGGTGATATTGAGGGAACGGGGCCGAGATACTGTCCGAGTATTGAAGATAAAATAGTGAGATTTTCGGATAAGGAAAGGCACCAGCTTTTTATCGAACCTGAAGGACTTGGGACCAATGAGATGTATTTGCAGGGGATGAGTTCATCCCTCCCAGAAGATGTTCAGCTTGCATTTTTAAGGACAATAGAAGGGCTTGAAAATGTGGAGATAATGCGTGTGGCATACGCCATCGAATACGATGCGATTGAGCCGACTCAAATCAAACATTCTCTTGAAACAAAGCTTGTCAGGGGTCTTTTTACCGCAGGGCAGATAAACGGGACGAGCGGATATGAAGAGGCTGCTGCGCAGGGTATTGTTGCTGGAATTAACGCAGCTAACTATGTAAATAAGAAAGCTCCCCTCATACTAAACAGAACTAACAGTTATATCGGTGTGTTAATTGATGATATAACGATAAAGGGAACGAGTGAGCCATACAGAATGTTTACATCCCGTGTGGAATACAGACTTATGTTGAGGCAGGATAATGCTGATTTAAGGCTAACCCCTATAGGTTATGAAGAGGGGCTTATAAGTGAGGAAAGGTATCTTGCTTTAAAAAGTTATGAAAAGAGAGTTGAAGATGAAAAAGAAAGGTTAAAATCGGTAAAGATTAAGCCAAATAAAGAAAATAACAAAATGCTTGAGGAATTGAATACAACTCCTTTAAAAAAGACTATAAGCGTCTATGAACTTTTAAAAAGACCGAAGATTGATTATAACGATACAGCCTGCTTTGACAAAGACAGACCTGTTTTGAAGAGAAGAGAATACGAACAGGTGCAGACACAGATTAAATATGAAGATTATATATTAAAACAAAAGCAGGCGGTTAAAAAGTTTAAAGCTATGGAAGAAAAGGAACTCCCCAGCGATATAAACTACGATTTAATAAAGAATTTACGTTTGGAAGCAAGGCAGAAACTAAATAAAATAAGACCTGCTAACATTGGACAGGCATCGAGAATATCCGGAGTTTCTCCAAGTGATATAAATGTATTATTGATAGAATTAGTGAAGATGAAGGAGTAATTTAATGGAAGTAAAGCAAGTAGATATAAAAAGTATCCGTCCGAATGAAGAACAGCCCAGAAAATATTTTAATGAAGAAAAGATAGACGAACTGGCTCTATCAATAAAAAGCTGTGGAATCATTCAACCCCTCACTATAAGACAGGTTGGGTTTAATCAATATGAAATCGTAAGTGGGGAGAGAAGGTATAAAGCCGCACAAAAAGCAGGATATGAAAAAGTCCCATGTGTTATTGTATCTATAAATGACAGGGCAAATGATTTAATATCTTTAATAGAAAATATACAAAGGGAAGATTTGAATTTTATAGAACAGGCAAAAGCTTATAAAAGAATTATGGATCAGCACGACTTAAATCAGGAGGAGCTTTCCAAAATAGTCGGAAAAACTCAGTCGAGCATTTCAAATTTGGTTAGGCTTTTAAAACTTGACGATAAAGTTTTGGATGTGCTTTTAAAAGGAGATTTAACTCAAAGACACGCAAGGTGCTTATTATCACTTCCTGACCATGAACTTAGACTTAAAGCGGCCAAAGAAATGGCAAAAAGAAAGATGACGGTAAGGCAAAGTGAGGCTCTTATCGATAAATTAAAACAGGGCGTTGTTTTGAACACTAAAAAGAAAAAGAATATAAAGACTGCATTTAATTATCGTATTTATACAAACACGATAAAGCAGGCGTATAATAAAATTATGTCTACGGGACTTGAGTGTGATTATAAAGAAAACGTGCTTGAGGATAAGATTGAGGTGGTTATAACGATACCGAGGGAGTAGGGGAGTTTTGACGGGGCGGCGGGTGAAGTGCGAAGCACTTCACTAACAGGCGAATTCCATTCGCCTGAACTTTTAAAAAGGAGAGATTTTAAAAATGAATTTTTAAAATCTCTCCTTTTTAAAA